>JAYWEB010000390.1:0-7738 GCA_043779575.1 Chthoniobacter sp.
CGGCGGTTTGCGCGCGGCGATCTGCGCGGCGGAGATGACGTAGCTGAGCGGGCCGAAGTTCTTTTTGAAATTCCAGCTCGTCTCCTGCACGACCTGCGCGTCCAGGCCCACGCCGGCGAGCTGGACAAAGTAGCGGGTGTTGGCGCGGACGAGATCGACCTTGCGGGTGTGGCCGGCGAGGATCACGGCCCAGGCGGCGGCGAGATCGTTGGGGAGGCCGAGTTCGGCGGCGAAGACATTCATCGTGCCGACCGGGAGGATGCCGAGGGCGACGCCGGAGCCGGCGATGCCGTTGACGACTTCATTGACCGTGCCGTCGCCCCCGGCGGCGACGATGGTGGTGAAACCCTCGCCGACCGCCTGCTCGGCGAAAGCCCGCGCATCGCCGGGCGCGGTGGTGGTGCGGAGCGTGCAGTGCGGAAAACGCTCGATCTGTTTCCACGTCTTTTTCGCCCGCTCGCTGCGGGCGGCAGGGTTCAAAATGACGAGGATTTCCTGCATGGCGGACGGGTGTTTCGACCTTTTCTTTCGAGGTGCGGACGCTAGGTTGCGCGGCGTGAAAAAACATTCCAAGGCTATTCTCCTCGGGCTCGGGGCGCTCCTTGTGGTGATCGTTTTCGGCTCCATCTGCCTACACGGTTACGTCCAGTCGGCGCGCTCGCAGGAGCGCATCCAGGCGCAGCTCAACCACGCGCTGGGCATGCCGCTGAAACTGACTAACACCAGCTTTTCGCCCTGGAGCGGCGTGCGGATCACGGGCATCACGATCCCGCAGGGCAACACGAATTTTCTGGAGGCGGGCTCCTTCAACGCCAGCTACCGGCTGCTGCCGCTGCTGGTGGGAAAATTCACCATCCCGGAAATCAGCGTGGACGCTCCGAAGCTCGTCTGGAAGCAGGACGCCAAAGGGAAATGGCGGCTGCCGAAAATCGAAAAGCCCCCATCGGCACCGGGCGAAACCACCGAGCCGAAGCCGGAAAGCGCGAAGAAGGAAGGCGGGCCGGTCCTCGACATCACGCGGCTGCAGCTCAAAGGCGGCGCGGTGCAGCTCCTCGACCGGGAAGGCAAATGCACGCTGGCCTGCACCGGCGTGAACGTGACCTGCACGACACTGACGGAGACCAGGATTGAGGGCCTCGCCGACATCGAGCACCTCGTCTGGGCGGAGTCGCTGGTCTTGGAAAAAGTGCGCACGCCTTTCATCTGGAACGCGGGCGAGCTGACGCTGCCCGAGCTGACGGCCACGCTCGCGGGCGGGCCGCTGCGTGGAAAGTTCAAAGGCCAGCCGAAAGCGGAGAACGCACCGTTCGAAGCGAGCTTCACTTTCGACCAGGCGGACCTCGACCGCATGGCCACCGAGGCCGGCTGGAAGCCCGGCCAGGCGAGCGGCATCGGGAGCGGCCAGCTCACGGTCCAGGGCGATCTCGACAACCTCGAACGCGCCACCGGCCCCGGCCAGTTTCAAATCCGCGACGGACGTTTCAAGCAGCTCGAACTTTTCCAAATCATCGGCAAGGCGCTCGACATCCGCGAGCTGTCCGACCTGCGGCTGAAGGATGGCGGCGGGGAGTTTCACCTCGGCGACAAGAAGGTCCACGTCGAGAAGATGACGCTGAACGCGCTCCATCTGCAGCTCGGCGCGAAGGGCACCGTGGGCTTCGATCAAAAGGTGGATCTCGCCGCGCAGCTCGGGTTGGAGGAGGACTTCCTGAAACAGCTCCCCGACCTGTTGCGCGAGAGTTTCGGCAAGAGCGTGAACGGGCAGCGCACGCTCGGTTTCAAAGTCACCGGCACGACCGACAAACTCCGCACAAACCTGCTCGACCAGCTCATCGGGCAGAAAGTGGGGCGGCAGTTCGACGATCTGCTGACCGGGCTTTTCGGCGGCAAAAACAAGGAGGACGAGAAGAAGAAAAAAGAGGAGGAGGACCGGAAAAAGGAGGAGAAAAAGAAGAAGAAGGAGCAGGAAAAAGCCGCGGCCAAAGCGCTCGGCGCACCGGTCACCGAGAACGCCACGCCGCCACCCGCCGCCGCACCGGCAGCCGCGCCCCGTCCGGCGCCGCCAGCGACGACGAGCATCACTCCGATCAAGCCGTGAGGGTCATCGCCGGCACTGCGGGCGGCATCCCGCTGCACACTCCGCGCACCGATCTGCGGCCCACGATGGACGTGGTCAAAGGCGCGATTTTCTCCAGCCTCGGCGACCTCGTGGTCGGCGCGCGAGTGCTCGATCTTTTCGCGGGCGGCGGATCGCTCGGCATCGAGGCGCTGAGCCGCGGCGCAGCGCGCGTGACCTTCGTCGAGAGCGAGCACCGCGCGGTCGCGTCCATCGAAAAGAACCTCGAAAAAACCGGCCTCGCCGGCCCCGCCGCGACGGTCTGGCCGATGGACGTCTTCCGCTTTCTCGACCGCCGGGGCGAAGCAGCCGCGCCGGCCAGCTACGAAATCATCCTCGCCGATCCGCCCTACGCGAAGGCGGCGGGCGAGCGCGACTTTGCGCCCGAACTGCTCTGCTCCGCCGCGCTGCAAGGCGCGCTCGCGCCCGGCGGCATCTTCGTCCTCGAGCACCTGCCCGGCGCGAAGCTCAAGCTCACCGACGCGTGGGAGTGCATCCGCCAAAAACGCTACGGCGCGACGGAAGTGGCGCTGCTGCGGCGGCGGGCTCCGGCCAGCGCCTAACGAACGCCCCGTCATTCGTCATTCGTCATTCGTCATTCGTCATTCGTCATTCGTCATTCGTCATTCGTCATTCGTCATTTCCCATGCTCTCGCCCGACGCGCGCCGGTCGTTGTTCATCTACAATCTCTTCTTCCCGCTCGTCTTCGTCGCGCTGCTCCCCGGCTTCCTTTTGCGGATGCTCCGGCGGGGTGGGTATCGGGAAAAATTCCGCCAGCGGCTCGGGCGCTACACGCCGGAAGAGCGCGCGCGTTTCGCCCGCGGCGAGTGGATCTGGCTGCACTCGATCAGCGTCGGTGAAACGCTGCTCGCGCTGAAACTGGCGCGGCAAATCCGGGAGCGGGAGCCGGGGAAATCCATCGCGCTTTCCGTCACCACCTCCACCGGCTTCGCCGTCGCGCAGCCGCACGCGGGCGACTGGCTGGAGATCATCTACAACCCGCTCGACGCGCCGTGGATCGTCCGCCGCGCGCTCGACGCCGTGCGGCCCGTGCGGCTGATTTTCATCGAAGCGATCTGGCCCAATCTCCTCGCCGCCGCCAAGCGCCGCGGCCTCCCCGTCACCTTTCTCCCGCGCCTCTCCCCGCGCTCCGCGGCGCGCTTCCGCCGCTTCCGCTTTTTCACCGGGCCGATCTTCCGCCTGCTCGACGCCCTCGCCGCCGCCGCGCCGGAGGACCGCGAGGCGTGGCAGTCGCTCGGCGTCGATTCCGCGCGCATCCGCGCCACGGGCAACGCGAAGTTCGACGCCACCGCGCCGACTGGCGGACGCACGGCGGAATTCCGCGCGCTGCTCCGCGATCTCGGCGTGCCCGACGACGCCCCCGTGCTCCTCGGCGGCAGCACCTTTCCCGGCGAAGAGCGCATCCTCGCCGACGTCTTCCGCGAACTGCGCGCGCAGTTTCCCGCGCTCTTCCTCATCCTCGTCCCCCGCCACGTCGAGCGCGCCCCGGACATCTTGCGCGAGCTGGCACCCGGCCTCCGCATCGCATTGCGCTCCCGCCTTTCCACCAGAAACCTGAAACCAGAAACCAGCCCCGCCGACGCCCTCCTCGTCGATACCACCGGCGAACTCCGCGACTGGTATGCGCTCGCGACCGTCGTCTTCATCGGCAAAAGCCTGACCGCCACCGGCGGGCAGAATCCCGTCGAGCCCGTGCTCGCCGGTCGGCCCGTCATCTTCGGCCCGCACATGGAAAACTTCGCGCCCATCGTCGCCCGCTGGCTGGCCGGCGACGCCGCCGTGCAAGTCCGCGACGCCGCGGAACTCCGCGCCCAGTGCGCCGCGCTCCTCGCCGACGCCCCGCGCCGCGCGCAGCTCGCCGAGCGCGCCCGCGCCATCGCCGCCGTCCACACCGGAGCGACGGAGCGCGCGGTGGCGGTGCTGCTGGGGGCGGGGTGAAAAAACAGCGGTCATCCTGAGCGGAGCGGAGGCTTTGCGCAGCGCAGTCGAAGGACCTCTAACTCCCGGCGGGGGCGGAGGTGGTGGTCGGCGGGCCGGGGGAAATGGCGAATGACGAATGGCGAAGTGGGCGGCGCGCGTCTGGCTGCTCGTCATTTGGGTTTCTTTTGTCATTCCACATTCGCCATTCGTCATTTTCCACCACCCTCCGCCTCCGCCCGCGGAATAGTTAGAGGTCCTTCGACTGCGTTCCCGCCCGCCTTCGCCCGCCGGGAACTCCGCTCAGGATGACGGTTGTTTTTTTCCGCCACCTGGCCACCCCAGCCCGCCACCCTCCCCACGCGGGGTGTTTGCTTTTTCCCGCTGCCGCCCGATAGTCGCCGCCCTTTCGCCCGCCCACTTATAATACGTCATGCCTTTCCAAGCCCTCGGTCTCGAACCCCGCATCCTCGCCGCCATCAAAGACGCGGGTTACACCGAACCCACGCCGATCCAGTCGGCGGCCATCCCGAAGATCATCGCCGGAGTGGACGTCATCGGCATCGCGCAGACGGGCACGGGGAAGACGGCGGCGTTCGTGCTGCCGATGCTCCAACTGCTGAGCCGCCGCGAGCTGAAAGGCCGGCGGATGCGCGTGCTGGTGCTGGCGCCGACGCGGGAGCTGGTGGTGCAGATCGAGGAAAATGTGCGCGCTTATGCCCGGCATCTGCCGCTGCGGGTGGCGCTGATTTTCGGCGGCGTGGGCGAGCGTCCGCAGGTCGAGGCGCTGCGCGATGGCGTGGAGCTGATCATCGCCTGTCCGGGCCGGCTGCTCGACCTGATGGAGCGGCGGCACGGCGACTTCTCGGGCATCGAGTTTCTCGTGCTCGATGAGGCGGACCGGATGCTCGACATGGGCTTTCTCCCCGGCATCCGGCGCATCGTCCGGGCGCTCCCGAAAAAGCGGCAGACGCTCCTTTTCTCCGCCACGCTCTCGCCCGAGATCGAGGCGCTGACGCACGAGTTTCTCCACCAGCCCGTGACGGTGCAGGTGGGGCGGCGCTCGAATCCCGCGGAGACGGTGACGCAGGTGGCCTACGAAGTGCCGCGGCATCTGAAACTGGCGCTGCTCGTCGCGCTTTTGCAGAAACCGGACTTCAACACGGTGCTCGTTTTTTCCCGCACGAAACACGGCGCGGATCGCATCGCGCGGAAGCTGGAGGCCTGCAAGATCACGAACGCGACGCTGCACTCGAACAAGTCGCAGAACCACCGGCTGCGCTCGCTGAAGGCGTTCAAGGCCGGGGAGGTCCGCGTGCTCGTGGCCACGGACATCGCCGCGCGCGGGATCGACGTGACGGGCATCTCGCACGTTGTGAATTACGACTTTCCCATGACCAATGAGGACTACGTCCACCGCATCGGACGCACCGGCCGGGCCAACGCGGTGGGCGACGCGATCAGCTTTGTGTGCCCGGACGAGCACGGCGACCTCCGCTCGCTGGAGCGGTTTATCGGCCGCGGTCTGCCGCGGAAAAAACTGGAGGGATTCGACTACACCGCTGCCGCGCCGCCCGAGCCGCCGGCACCGCCGCGCGGCCCGCGCCAGCAGCAGCGCCGACCGCAGCGTGGGGGCGGAGGTGGAAACGCGGGCGCGCCGCGTGGCGGCGGAGGACGGCGTGAAGGTGGCGGTTACGGCGGACGACGACCGTAGCGCACTCCGCGACAGCGCGCTCAACCATGCCGTCATCCTGAGCGGAGTTTCGCCGTGGGCGCAAGGTGGGGGGCGAAACGCAGCGAAGGATCGCTGACTGAAAAGCGGGCGGAGGCGGTGGGCGTGCTCGCGCACATATCTTACCAGACCGCCTCCGCCCATTTACTTTCAGCGATTGCCCCACAGTCCCATAGGCGTCTCGCGGACTCGGCTCTTCACTCCATTCAGAATGACGGTGTTTTTTCAAATTGAGCCACAACCGAAAATCCGGAGCAGGTCATCCTCCGCCCCGCGTTTCCAGACGATCTCAGCCATGCGCGCGGTTCAGCAGCCGGTCGCGCAAGGTCTCCCAAGCCACCCCGCCCTCCGACTCCGCCGCGTGCTCGGCCAGCCGCTGCCGCAGCAGCTCCAGCAAGGCCGGATCTTTTTCCTTTTCCAACACCACCTGATTGAGAAGCTCCTCGGCCAGCATTTCCTTTTGTTCGGTCGGCAGCGCCAGCACCTCGGGAAGTTGTTCGACGATCATGGCCGCAGGTTAATCCGTGATCCGTTGATCGCCGGTCCAAAACGCCTCGCGGAGCCAGCGAAGCCAGACAGCGTTTTGCCGCTCATTTCGGCCCGACGACAAAATCGGGGAAGCGCTTTTTCAGCTCCTTGTCGAAAGAGGCGAGCGCCGTGCAGCCCTCGGCCTGCGCGCGGGCGAGGATGAGGAAGTCAGGAAAATCCCCGCCGTCCGCGAGGTGCTTTACTGCGCGGCGAAAGCGCACGCGATCTTCAAAAACGAGGTCAGACCTGTTGACGAGCGATTCGAGCGCACTGGCGAGTTCCTCGCGGCTGAAGCCATAGGTGTCGCTCAGCACCCACGCGACCTCGGCCAGTACGACGTCGCTGAGAAAAAATGTGGCGTCGGGCTCGGCGAGCAGGCGAAGCACGGCGCGCTCCTGAGCGTGATCGTCGCCTGCAATGAGGCGGGTGATGATGTTGGTATCGAGGGCGGTCACTTCGCCCGGCGTTTGATGCTTTGGCGCGTTTTCCCGATGCTCTTTAAGTAGGAATCACCGGCTCCGCGCTGGATGGCGGCGTCCATTTCCTCCAGCGTGGCGGGTTTTTTCCGCCGCTTGCCAAAATGGCGAAACGCCCCGGCCAGATCGGCCAGGCGTCCCTGCTTCACATGCACGAGGAGCTGGCCGTTATCGGTGATCTCGAAGACGAGCTTGGCCGAAGGCTTGAGGCCGAGGGCATCCACGATGGCTTTGGGAATGGTGGTCTGATTTTTCGAGGTCAGCGTGGATTCTGCAATCATGCAAGGAGGGTTGCGGGATTCCTTGCCAAAGTCAAACGGCAAGGAATGTGGAGGTGACGAAGTGCGCGGCGTGCGGTTTGTGAATGCGGTCGCGGCTGCGCCTGGCGGGAGGTGAGGGGAAGCTCAACTTCGCAGACCATCGCGTTCCGAAGTGAAACTTCGGAACGAGGGGGAAAAGGCGAAGTCGGTTACTCCACCGTCTTGACGACTTTGAATTTCTTTACCGTATGGCTCGCCCCGTCCACGCCGACAAAGGAGAACACGCCGGTCTGCTTGGCGTCCACGTCGATGCGATCCTCATCCACTTTGTCTTTCGCCTTCGGATGCCCGACCACGAGAAAGGTGCCGTAGATTTCCTCGCCACGATTTTGGTCCGATGCGGGCAGCTCTCCGCCGCCGAATGAGGCACCACCGATCCGCCCCAGTCCCGAGACGGCTGGACCGCGGCTGATGCGCCGCTCGACCAAAAGACCCTCGGGTAGCACTTGGATGACCTTTGCATTGATGCGGGAGAGCGAGCGGATTTCCTCATCAGCCTTGAGTTTCGCGGCCAGTGCTTCCGATTCCTCCATCGCTACTTTTATCTCGGCGTCCTGATGCGCCTTCAGCCGGGCGGCTCGCTCGCTTTTTTCGGCTTCCGCTTTGGCATCTTCAGCCGCCCGTTGG
>JAYWEB010000391.1:0-7731 GCA_043779575.1 Chthoniobacter sp.
CATCTACGGCTGCGACGACTGCGCCGCCGCCTGCCCCTGGAACCGCTTCGCGCAAACCGCCACCGAGACCGCCTTCGCCGCCCGCGACTTCGTCCACCGCTGGACGCTCCGCGATTTCCTCGCGCTCGACGACGACGGCTTCCGCGCGCTTTTCAAAAAGTCGCCGATCAAGCGCATCAAGCGCCGCGGCTTTCTCCGCAACGTCTGCGTGGCCCTCGGCAACATGGGCACCGCCGCCGATCTCCCCGCCCTCACCCACGCAGCCCAAGACCCAGAACCCCTCATCGCCGAGCACGCCGCCTGGGCCATCGCCCGCATCCGCGAGCGCGAAGCGAACCAAACCACGCCGTCATTCTGAACGGAATTCCCGGTGGGCGAAGGCGGGCGGGAATGGAGTGAAGAATCGCTGACAGAAACGGGCGGAGGCGGTGGGAGTGACGGCGCGCACACCTCACCAGACCGCCTCCGCCCACGGACAGTCAGCGATTCTTCACTGCGTTTCGCCCCCGCCTTCGCCCCGGGCGAAACTCCGTTCAGAATGACAGACGTTTTTTCAAACTGAGCCACTACCGAAATGTCTGCTCCCGGCCACGGGAAGGTTCACCCGTTGACAGGTCTGCCACCGGGCCTAGCGTTTCGGCACTTCCCGCATTTCCAACCATGCACGCCCCATCTCCAGCGGCCGTCAGGTGGATCATCGACACGCATTTCGCCGCCGACGCGGGCTCGCATCGCCACATGACACGGATGCCGCTTTCCGCGTCCACCCACACCGCACACCATGAAAACTCCCGCCCTCCGCCGCGCGCTCCTCGCGCTCACATTCACCCTCCTCGCGGCTCCGTCGAGCCGGGCCGACCTGCTGCTCTCGGCTTTCGGCGGCGACGCGATCGTGCGCTACAACAGCACGCTCAGCACGTTCTCCACTTTCGCGACGCATCCGAGCATGGATGGGCCTGCGGCGATGATCTACGGAGCGGATGGAAACCTGTATGTGCTCAATGAATTCTCGCACAATGTCCTGCGCTTCAACGGCACGACGGGCGCGTTCATCGATGAGTTCATTTCGTCCGCCACCCTCGGCGGTGCGGGGGTGACGGACCCGGACGACATGGAACTCGGGCCGGACGGGAATTTCTATGTCAGCACGCATATCACCAGTCCTGCGGGGGCCATCTGGAAATTCAGCGGCACGACCGGCGCCCTGCTCAGCACCTTCGCCACCTTTGGCGCCACCAGCCACACGCACGGGCTGGCGTTCGGCCCCGGCGGCAAGGTCTATCTCGGCGACCTCGGCGCGGGCGTGGTCCGCCAATTCAGCTCCACCACCGGCACGGATCTGGGCGTCTTTGCCACGAACCCCGTGCTCGCGCTCACCGCCGATCTGGCTTTCGCGCCCGACGGGACACTCTACGTCACATGCGACGGGACGAATGGCGTCCAACATTTCTCCGCCGGGGGCGGCTTCCTCGCTCCGCTCATCATGCCCGGTGCGGGAGAGTCGTATTGGGGCGTCCTCGTGGACAGCGGCTTTCTCTACGTGAGCAACAAGGACAGCGGCACGCTCAAGAAATACACCGCCGCCGGCATGTTCGTCGCCGACATCACCGGCGGGCCGGGCTCCTTCGACATCATCCCTTTCGTGCCCGAGCCGGGCGCGGGTGCGCTGCTCCTCGCGGGCCTCGCCGGGCTGGCGCTGCGGCGCCACCGGGAGAGCCGCCCGCTCAGTTGCGCGTGAAGGGGATGCTGTGTTTGCGGCACCAATCGGCGGCGCGGTCGTCGCCGGCCTCGGCGGCTTTGCGGTGCCACGCTTGCGCCTGGAGGCTGTTCCGTCCGGTGCCGATGCCTTCTTCGAGGCACTGGGCGAAGTTATACATGCACGAGCTGTCGCCCGCGCGCGCCCCTTTCTCAAACAGCTCCGCGGCCTTTTTCGGATTGGCTGCCGCGACGCCGCGGCCCGTCATGTAGAGCACGCCGAGGTTGCCGAGCGCTTTCAGATTTCCGCGGTCGGCGGCGCGGGTGAAAAGGCGGAACGCTTCCGCGAAATCCGTCTTCACGCCGGTGCCGTGCGTGTAGCAGTCGCCGAGGAGATTCATCGCGCGGGTATCGCCGGCCTCCGCGGCCTCGCGCGCCAGCTCGGCCCCGCGTTTCTCGTCTTTCGCCGGAAGGCCGCGGCCCGTGAGGTAGCAGCGGCCGAGGGCAAATTTCCCGCCGACTTCGCCTTTGTCCGCGGCCGTCTGGAAGTACTGCGCGGCTTTCACGAAATCCGGTTTGGCATCGCCGACTCCCGTTTCCATCATAAAGCCGAGCTGCGTGAACGCGACCGCGTCGCCCTTTTCGCTCGCGGCGGTGTACCACTTGAGCGCGGTCTCCGGCTCGGTTTTGCGGAGGTTGTCGCCGATCAGCAGCATGGCCGAGAGGATGTCGATCTGCGCCGCCTCGGCGATCGGCTCGCGCATCGCGGTGAACTCCTCGAAGGAGATCGGACTCGGCCGGTCGCGCAGATGGTTGAGCAGCGTTTCGAGGTGGTTCTTGCCGACGCCGGATTCGGGAAAGTCCCGCGTCACGGCGAGCCACGCGCGCACCGACGGCGCCCACTCGCCTTTCTCCTCCAGCGCCTGCGCGCTGGCGATGCGGGTCTTGAGCAAATCCTGGCGCTGCTTCGCGGCGAGCGCCTTTTTTTCCACCTCGGCCTGCATCTTCTTTTCTTCCGCGGCTTTGGCGTCCTCGCGCTCTTTTTCCAGCCGCGCCTGACGGTCCTTTTCCTCCTGCCCAGGGTCGTTCTTAGTCGGCGGTTCGGTGTCGCCGCGGGGCGTTTCTTCCTGGCCGGGTGCGGGCGGCGTGGTGGTGCGGGGGATGAGGAAATATCCGCCCACCCCGAGCACGACGACGCCCGCCGCGATCCCGACGACCCACCCGAGCGGACTTTTCTTTTTCGCGGGCGGCAACGGCGGCGGCAATGCGCGCCCCGGCGGCGCGGAGGCGGGGGCGTCGTGCCGGCGGGTTGGCAGTCCGTCGAGCTGGCGGAGCGCGGCGCAAAATTCCTCCGCACTGGCAAAGGAGCGCGCGGGGTCGAGCGCGCGGCGGAGCACTTCATTGCCCTCCTCGGAGAGCGTGGAAAGCGGCGTGTAGCGCGCGCCGGCCGCCCCGCCGGCCACGGCGGAGAGCGTGCCGCCGAGCAGTTCGTAGCCGAGCGCGGCGAGCGCCTGGAGGTAGCGCGGGCGCGCGTCCGCGGCGTCCGGTTTCGCCGCCGCCGCCCCGCCGACCATCGTCTGCCCGCCGGCCCAGGTCGGCGACGAAGCGAGGTCGCGGGTGAAGGCGAGCGGGTAGATTTTCAGCACGAACTCCGGCCAGTCCGCGAGCGGCGCGCGCAGCACCGCGGCCTTGGCCACCGGCTGCGGAAAATGGACGAACAACTGGTGCAGCCCGAACTCCAACCCGCCGAGCCCGAGGCTGAGCGCGTGGTCCACGCCGGCGGCCGCCTGGCTGAGCAGCGCGAGCGTTTCGCCCGCCTCCAGCTCGCGGCGGGCGCGCAGCAGTTCGAGGAGGGAAAAGCCGTTCGTCCACTCCAGCGCGAGGAAGCTGGCCTGCTCGATGGTTTCGAAATCAAAGACGCCGAGCAGGTGCGGATGCTGCACGGGTTTGAGCCGCTCGACCGCGCGCTCCAGCCCGGTGCAGCCCGCGGCGTCGCCGAGGAATTCCGGGTGCAGCACGAGGATGCGCACGTCGCCCTGGCGCACGTCGTCGAAGGCGCGAAAGGCGCGGCCCGTGTTCGTCTCGCCGAGCACGTCGAGGATGCGGTAGCGCCCCGCGAGGACCACCCCGACCTCGAAGCGCGTCTCGCCCGGACGCTCCGCCGACGTCTCCAAAAGCGTCGCGAAATTTTCCTCATCCTCCGGCGGCGCACCCGGCGCGGCGGGCGCGGCGGCGCATTGCTCCAGCGCATCCTCGATGGCCTTGCGCAGCTCGGCGGGCGTCTGAAAACGGTCCGCCGGATCTTTCTCCAGCATCCGCCGCAGCACCTCGGCGACCGCGGGCGGGAGCTGCTCCAGTTTCTCGAAAGGCGGCGGCTTCGAGAGATGCTGGCTCATCACCTGCGCCATGGAACCGGCAAAGGGCGCCTGCCCGGCGAGCATGTACCAGAGCGTGACGCCGAGGGAGTAGATGTCCGAGCGCACGTCGATGTCGCGCTCTTCGAGCTGCTCGGGGCTGGCAAAGTGCGGCGTGCCGACGAAGCCGCCGATGCTCAGCGTCGCGGCGTCTTCGGGATCGCCCGCGAGGGAGGTTTTCGCGAGGCCGAAGTCGATCACTTTCGCCACGAGTTCGTCGTCCTCATGCACCAGCATGAGGTTCGCGGGCTTGATGTCGCGGTGGACGAGGCCGTGCTGCGACGCGGCGTTCAGCGCGCGGGCGACCTGCGCGGTGATGGTCAGCGCCATCGCCGGCGCGAGAGGACCCTGGCGTTTGATCAGCGCCTCCACGGTTTCGCCGTCGATGAATTCCATCGCGTAAAACCAGGTGTCGCCCTCGGTACCGAGATGGAAGACGGACGCCACATGGCGGTGCCGCAGCTTCGCCGCCGAGCGCGCCTCGCGCACGAACCGCTGCCGCGCCACCTCGCTGTTCAGATAGGTCGCGTTGATGACCTTGAGCGCGACGGTGATGCGGAGGCTGGTATCAAAAGCCTTGTAGGTAATGCCCATCGCCCCGCGTCCGAGTTCGTACGCCGAACCGTCGTCGCGGGTCAGAACTTCGTAGTGGTCGAAGAGGATGGCCTCGGGCATGAATGGTTCTTACGTAAGCGGCTAGCGTGCGAAAGCCTGAGAAGTTGCAGTTTTTTGCAGCCTCGCGCAATCTGCAACCCGCATCGCCGCAGCATTCATGGGAGCGAAACTCAAAATCCAACCTGCCACGGCCGAGCCTTTCGAGGTCGGCATCGGCAACACCGCGTCCATCGGCCGCACCCGGGAAAACACCGTCTGCCTCAGCTTCAGCCCGCTCGTTTCGCGCCAGCACGCGCTCATCCGCTGCCACAATGGCTGGCAATACCAGCTCATCGACCTCGGCAGCCGCAATGGCACCTACGTCAATGACGAGCGCGTGGTCATGCCCGTCACGCTGACCGACGGCGCGCGGATTCGCATCGCCGACAACCAGATGGTTTTCGTGGAGCACGACGACGAGGCCTGCGGCGAGTCGAACGCCATGACCATGGTCGGCAGCGTGGATCACTCCGTGGTCGAGGCGCGGCCCGTGGCGCTGCTCGTGTGCGACATCCGCGGCTTTAGCACGATGTCCGAAATCCTCTCCGGCGAAGACATGGCGCAAACGCTCGGCGCGTGGTTCCGCGAGACCGGCAACATGGTCGCGCAGAGCGCCGGGACGATCGACAAGTTCATCGGCGACGCCATGCTCGCCTACTGGGGCGTGAGCGGCAAAGGCGCCGCTGACTGCGGCACCGCCTTTGCCGCGGCGAAACGCATGCTCGCCCTCGCGGACTCCCGCACCTGGCCAAACGGCGCGCCTTTCAAAATCGCCATCTCGCTCCACTACGGCCGCGTGACGTGCAGCAATGTCGGCGTGGCCGCCGAGCGCGACGCGACGATCATCGGCGACGCCGTGAACACCGTCTTCCGCCTCGAAGCACTCTCGAAGGAACTGGGTCAGCGCGTGCTCATGTCCGGCGATTTCTCGGCGCAAATGCCCGACATGAAGAAGTTCACGGACCTCGGCGAGCGGACGCTCAAGGGCAAGACCCAGACCGTGCGGGCCTTTGGGCTGGTGGAGTAGCGCGGAAAGGCCGCTTGGGCTTCAGCCCAAAAAAAACAGCCACCGACCACCGCATGCAACCTTGGAAAATCCAGGCCCTCCTCGCCGCGCTTTTCGCCGGGCTCACCTCCGTGCTCGCCAAGTCCGGCATGAAAAACCTCGGCCCCGACGTGAGCCTCGCGCTGCGCACCTGCGTCGTCTTCACCCTCGTCCTCCTCAACGCCCTCATCTGGACCAACGCCCGCCCCATCGCCGCCCTCGAAGCCGCGCGCCCACGCGACCTCGCGCTCCTCGCATTCTCCGGCCTCACCACCTCGCTCTCGTGGATCTTCTACTACCGCGCGATGAAGACCGGCACCGTCTCCTTCGTCGCGCTCGTGGACAAAGGCAGCATCGTCGTCACCCTCCTACTGGCCTTCTGGCTCCTCCAAGAACCCTTCACCCCGAAAATCGCCATCGGCAGCGCCCTCATCCTCGCGGGCATCGTCACGCTGGCTTACAAATAACCCACGGCAACCGTGGCCGATCCCACTCCGCGGCACGGATTTTGCCGGGGGATTTCATCACCGGCGAGCCACGCGGGAACTCGACCAGGCACTGCTGGCGTCCCAGCCGAGGCCGTCCCAGCGGCTGTTTTTTTCCTCGTGCCCAAGCTCCGGCGCGGCACGCCCTGGCTCCGCGCAGCTCCAGCTTCACGCGACAGCGCGCGGAAAACCGGGGGTGTCACCCTGCGACGAAGCAAAGTTTCGCCGACAGTGGCGTGGCCAAGCAGGAGCTTGGTCACAAGCCGATGGAGAATTCGAGTAGCCCGCCGGGGCCGGTCGGCTATGCTGCCAGCCGTGAAAGCAAGTCCAGATACTGCCAACGATTTCATCGTGCGTGAACTCGCCCGGCTGGCGGCACAGCGGATTCTCGAGGCGCCGGCTCGGGTGCGCGAGGGGCTCGACCGTCTGGCGCGCTGGCGCGAGCGCTCCGCAGGCACCGGGCGCGACATCTCGCTGGCCGAGTGGGAGCAAATGATCCGGGCTCGGACGCCCGCAGAAATCGCCGCGCTGCTCGTTGCGGAGACCGAAGACGCCCGGCGCCTGCGTTCTTCCATGCCGTTCATCCGCCCCCCATTTTTTACCGAAGAGGAAAGGCAGGCCGTCATTGCGCGCGCTTTCGCGATCTGACCTCCATCTCGCTCTCGAAACCTGTGCCGCGGCCACCGGCGAGCGCGAGTACATCGTCGTCGGTGCGGTCTCGATCGTCGGACCTTGCGCGGTGCCACCGCCTTCGCTGGTCATGTCTGCGGATATTGATTTGTTTCCCCGTGCCCGCGAAAGCGCCGAAATCAACGCCGCGATTGCCGCACGCTGCGGTGTCGGCAGCGAATTCGAGGACGAAAATGGCTTCTACGTCGAAGGCGTCGGACGCTGGACCCTGCTCACCGCCCCGCCCGGATGGGAGGAAAGGTTGGTCAGGGTCGAGTCGCCTTCGTCCGTAGTGGGCTGGTGTCTCAGTGCCCTTGATCTCGCCGTGGTAAAACTGGACGCGGCACGGGAGAAAGATCTCCGCTATGTCATGGAGATGCTCCGGGCGGGGATTGTCCGCGCAGAGGAAATCATCAAGGCGACCGAAGCCTGCGCACCTTGGTTTCAGGAAAAAATCGCCCGGAACCTTGCGTCGCTGGAAGCGTGATCGGCTGACTCACCTCGTTCGCCTCGCGCCCAAGCTCCGGGCTGGGGGCGCGCACTGGCGCCGCGCAGTTCCAGCTTCGCGCGACGGCGCGCGGAAAATGCCGCCGCAACGAGGGTGTCACCCGGCGGTGAAGCAAAGCTGCGCCGACCTTTCCTCGTGCCCAAGCTCCTGCTTGGACACGCCGCCTGTCCGCGAAGCTCCAGCTTCGTGGCGCGCGGCTCCAGAGCCGCGCGCCGTCTCCGTGGCCTGCCGGACGAAGCGGAGCTTCGCAGACCAGCGCGT
>JAYWEB010000392.1:0-7705 GCA_043779575.1 Chthoniobacter sp.
GCGGCGAAGGCGAACGTCCAAAAAAAGTTTGTGTGCTGCTCCATCCCGCCGAGCCCGCGCTGCGCGCCGAGCGGCTCCGCGTTTTGGATCACGCCCTTGATGATCTCGTTGAAACCGAGGGTGACGATGGCGAGGTAATCGCCGCGCAAACGCAGCGACGGCACACCCACGAGCAGCCCCGACAGCGCCGCACCAATTCCGCCGCCGAGCAGCGCCAGCACAAAGACCGTCGTCGTACTCAGCGTCCCCGAGCCGATGGAGTAGCCATATTTCAAAGTCAGCCACGACGACGCATACGCGCCCACCGCCATGAACCCCGCGTGCCCGAGCGAAAACTGGCCGGTGTAGCCGTTCACGAGATTCAGGCTGACCGCGAGGATGATGTTGATGCCGATGCCGATGAGGATGTCGAAATAGTACGGGCTGATCCCGCCGGCGAAATGCGACAGCCCGCCGCACACGACGAGCGCGATCAGCAGCAGGATTTTCGAGCGCTCGGTCATTTCAGACCTTCTCCCGTTCCGATGTCCCGAGCAGGCCCGTCGGTTTGAAAATCAAAATCAAAATGAGCACGCCGAAGACAATCGCATCGCGATACGTCGGGCTCACGTAGCCCACGACCAGCACCTCGATGACGCCGATCAAGATCCCGCCCAGCGCCGCGCCGGGCAGATTGCCGATGCCGCCGAGAACCGCCGCCACAAAGGCTTTGAGCCCCGCGTTCACGCCCATCAGCGGGTCGATGGACGGCTGCTGAATCGAAGTCAGAATCCCCGCCGCGCCCGCCAGCGCCGAACCGAGACCGAAGGTGAATGAGATGACGACGTCGTTATTGATCCCCATCAGCGACGCCGCCACGGGATTGAATGACAGCGCCCGCATCGCCATCCCCATCTTCGTTTTCATCACGATGAAGCGGAGCATGACCAGCAGCAGCAGCGTCACGCCGAAGGTGAGCACTTGCGAAACTGTGATCGTCAGCCGCGAGATCTCCCCCCACGACTCGGGAATCTCTATCGCCCTGTCCACAATCAGATCGGGAAACGACTGCGGGTTCGCGCCGAAGACAAACTGCCCCGCGTTTTCCAAAAAGAGCGAAACGCCAATCGCGGTGATGAGCACTGTCAGTTTCGGACGCTCGCGTAACGGCCGGTAGCAGAGCTTTTCAATGACGATGCCGATGATCGCGCACAGCACCATCGCGAGCAGAAGAATCAACAGCATCGAGCCGATAGAAGGGTGCATCCCGAGCCCCGCGAAGCCACCGGCCAACGCGTGTTCTATCCATATTTGAAGCTGCGACCCATTCCATCCTCGAATGAACCCGAGCGAAAGAAAATGCGCCGTCTTTTCGCCAACTCCACTCCAGGCACCCAGCCCGGCAAACGCACCGAGCATGAACACGTCCCCATGCGCGAAGTTGATGAACCGCAGCACCCCGAAAACCATCGTGTAGCCCAGGGCGATGAGCGCGTAGATCGAGCCCTGGCCGAGCCCGTTGAGGAGCTGCTGGACGAATTCGAGAAGCTTGTCGGCCATGCGCGCGGCGGTCTCGTTCGCGGACGCCGCGGCTTACGGAGCGACCGTCTCGACAAACTGGAAGCCGCCGCCGCCGATCCCGAGGATCACCGCCGACTTCGTGGCGTTGCGCTTTTCATCGATGGTGATTTTGCCGGTGATGCCGGCGTGGGCTTTCGTCGCCGCGATGGCGTCGCGCAGTTTCTCGCCGTCGGTCGTCCCCGCTTTCTTGATCGCCTCCGCCAGAATCATCGCGCTGTCGTAGCCGAGCGCCGCCATGTCGTCGGGCGTCTCGTTGTATTTGGCTTTGAATTTTTTTACGAAGCCCTGCACCGCCTCGCTCTTGTCGTCCGCGCTGAAGTGGCAGGAGAAAAACGAACCGTCCAGCGAGTTGCCCGCCACCTTGAGCAGCGAGTCGCCCACCCAGCCGTCGCCGCCGAGCAGCGGCACCTTGATGCCGAGCAGCCGCGCCTGTTTTCCGATCAGCGAAACTTCGCCGTAATAGCCCGGAAGGAAGATGGCTTCAGGTTTCGCCGCCTTGATCGAGGTGAGCTGCGCTTTGAAATCCTTGTCGCCGGTGCTGTAGCTGGATTCCTTCACGATCTCGCCGCCGCCCTTGGGCAGGGCTTCCTTAAAGGCCTGCGCGAGACCGATGGAGTAGTCGGATTTCACATCCGTTAAGACGGCCACTTTTTTCCAGCCTTTCGACTGCGCGAACTTCGCCATCACGCTGCCTTGGAAGGGATCGATGAAGCAGACGCGGAAAATGTAGTCGCCGACTTCCGTGACCTTTTGGTTGGTGGAGGCGGGCGAGATCATCGGGATCTTGTTTTGCTGGCAGATCGGCGCGGCTTCGAGCGACCGGCTCGACGCGACCTCCCCGAGCACGGCGACCACTTTGTCCTGCGAAATCAACTTCCGCACGATCGTCGCCGGCTGGCCAGCCTGCGACTGGTCGTCCTCCGCGATGAGCTTCAGCTTTTTTCCGAGCACGCCGCCCGCAGCGTTGATTTCATCGATCGCGAGCTGCGTGCCTTTGTGGGACGACTGGCCGAAGCTCGCGCTCCCGCCGGTCAGCGAGGCAAACTCGCCGATTTTGATTTCATCCTGCGCCAGCACGGAGGCGGCGAGGAGGGTGAGCGCGATGGAGAAAAAGAGAGGACGTTTCATAAGCGGTGATTTTCTGGTGCTGACAGCGCGCGGAGGCTAGGGAGCCCGGTCGCGCATTTCAACAGCCAATCCGCACAAAATCCGCGCTCGCCGGAGTCCGCGCTCGAAAGGCGCGCGGTTGTGCTCGTCGTTCGCGCGGCGTGGCAAAACTCTTTGCCGTCCCGCAGCCAGCGCGCATAATACCGGCCTGTCCGTCACAGCGCCCGTAGCTCAGTTGGATAGAGCATCGGATTTCTAATCCGGCGGTCGTGGGTTCGAATCCCGCCGGGCGCGCTGGAACTTGGGAGGTCATCCGTTTTGCTGTCCGACCATGAAGGCTCGCGGTGCGAAGGGACGCAAAAAATGGCGGATCCCGCGTTTCGTGATTTCCTCGCGGCGCGGCGTGCGGTAGAGAAGCGGCTATGTCGCCGCGCTTTCTCCTCCTGTTTTTTCTTGGCCTCGGTGCCGTTGCGGCTTTCGCCGCGGAGCTTTCCGGGCAGCCAAAGGTGCGCGCGGTGGCGGGGAATTCGGTGGTGATTTCGTGGCAGACGGATGTGGAGACGGGCACGCGGGTGAGCTACGGACTGGCGCCGGATCAACTGACGGAGCGGGCCGAGGGCGGGGTGGGGGCGACGCATGAGGTGGCGGTGACGGGGCTGAAGCCGGGGACGAAATATTTCTACGCGGTGGGCACGGCGCGGAAAAAACTCGCGACCGGGGAGTTCACCAGTTCGGGATCGCCGGCGACGGTGGCATCCCCGGCTTCGTCTTCGCCCGGCACGACCGCGCCGGTGGTGAAACCGAAACCGGTGATGGCCAGAATTTTTGCACCAAAGCCGGAAGCGCCGCCGACGCGGGAGACGTGGGGCAGCATGGCTTCGCTGGCGGATCACTTTGCACGGCACGGCGGCGATTTTCAGGCGAGAGACGCGGATGATTACGCGCGGATGGCGTGGCAGTTTGGCCAGGAGGCGAAGCCGGGCGGCCTGCAGGTGAAGGCGGACGAGGATGGGACGCGGCGGGTTTACGATCCGAAGAGCGGGGCGTTCGCGGCATACAACGCGAATGGCACTACGAAGACGTATTTCAAGCCGAACAGCCGCGATTATTTCGGCCGCCAGCCGGGTCGGCTGGTGAACGCCCGCACGCCCTGACGCCTATGAAACACGTTTGCCCGGCCTGCCATTGGCCAAATTTGCAAGAGGCTCCGCGCGCGAAATCCGGCGGCGGGTCGTATGAAATCTGCCCGTCGTGCGGTTTCCAGCCGGGGGTTTCGGACGACGATGATGGCGCGCCGCCGCCGACCTGGCGCAAGGCGTGGATCAAGCGCGGGATGCCGTGGTCGAGCGTGGGGCAGCCCGCGCCGGCGGGATGGAATCCCGACGAGCAGGTGAAGAGGCGGATGCCGAAAAAGTGATTCCGGCGGGAGTGCGAAACAGGCCGTCCGGCACGGCGGCTGGCGCGCGGAAAATAGGCGCAATTTCTTTTTGACACCCCAATGGCACTTGCTACTTTGCCCGCTCGCTTACCGGGAAATTGTGGAGAGAAAGCCTGACGAAACACGAGGGGAAACCCGGTGTGAGTCGGGCTTTTTCGCCCTCTGAACCAGTGGGCACCGGCGCTTTAAGTCCCGTATCTAACCGTGCGGGATGCAGTGCCTGCGTAGCTCAGTTGGTAGAGCACGTCCTTGGTAAGGACGAGGTCACCGGTTCGATCCCGGTCGCAGGCTCCACCAGCCGAATTTTTTAGCAACCAAAACAACAACCAGACCAACCAACCAACTCCGCTCTTATGGCCAAGGCCCAATTCGAACGCAATAAACCCCATGTGAACATTGGCACGATCGGCCACGTCGATCATGGCAAGACCACACTCACAGCGGCGATCACCACCATTCTCTCGAAAAAAGGTTTCGCCGAGGCCAAGGGCTACGCGGACATCGATGCTGCTCCCGAGGAGAAAGAGCGCGGCATCACGATCAATACCGCCCACGTCGAGTATCAGACGGAGAAGCGCCACTACGCGCACGTCGATTGCCCCGGCCACGCCGATTATGTGAAGAACATGATCACCGGCGCGGCGCAGATGGACGGCGCGATTCTCGTGGTTTCCGCTGCGGACGGCCCGATGCCCCAGACGCGCGAGCACATCCTGCTTGCCCGCCAGGTGGGCGTGCCTTCGATCGTCGTCTTTCTGAATAAGTGCGACATGGTTGATGACCCGGAGTTGCTCGATCTCGTGGACATGGAAGTGCGCGATCTGCTGACTCAGTATGATTTCCCGGGCGACAAGATTCCATTCGTTAAAGGCAGCGCCACGAAGGCGCTCGCCGCTGGCGACCCGAACCACCCTGACGCGAAGTGCATTCAGGAGCTCATGGATGCGGTGGATGATTATATCCCGCTGCCCGAGCGCCCGGTGGATCAGCCGTTCCTGATGCCGGTCGAAGACGTGTTCAACATCGAAGGTCGCGGCACCGTGGCCACCGGACGCGTCGAGCGCGGCATCCTCAAGAAAATGGAGGAAGTCGAACTCGTCGGTATCCGCGACACCGTGAAGACGACCGTCACTGACATCGAAATGTTCCGCAAGCTGCTCGACGAAGCGCGCGCTGGCGACAACGTCGGCCTGCTCCTCCGCGGCACGAAGAAAGACGATGTCGAGCGCGGCATGGTCATCGCCAAGCCAGGCAGCATCAAGCCGCACACCAAGTTCAAGGCGGAAATTTACGTGCTCTCGAAGGACGAAGGCGGACGGCACACGCCCTTCTTCTCGAACTATCGCCCGCAGTTCTATTTCCGCACGACGGACGTAACTGGCTCGGTCAAGCTTCCCGAAGGCGTGGAAATGGTCATGCCTGGTGACAACGTCTCGGTCGAAGTGGAACTCATCACTCCCGTCGCCATGGAAAAATCCATGCGTTTCGCGATCCGCGAAGGCGGCAAGACCGTCGGAGCCGGTCGTATCGCGGAAATCGTCGCCAAGTAATTATTTAACAAACAGACCTTGTCGAATCTCGCGCGGGGCGGATGTTCAGTCCGCCCCGCGTTTTCGGCAAAAAACGAGAGCAGATACGTCAGTAGCTCAATTGGTAGAGCAGCGGTCTCCAAAACCGCCGGTTGGGGGTTCGATTCCCTCCTGACGTGCTCCCAAATCGGTCACCCCAAGCCACCGGACCTTTTGCCTCGTTGTTCGTCATTTACTCTCACCCTCCGTCTCATTTTCTCGCCCGCCCATGATCGCGCCAAGTAAGAATTTCTTCAGCGAAGTCCGAGTCGAACTCATGAAGGCTTCCTGGCCTTGGGATACAAAGGAAAAGGGGATGAAGAAGTATAAGGAGCTGACCGACTCCACGATCATTGTGACCATCGCCATGCTCCTCCTGAGTGGCTACGTGGCAGGCTGGGATTTCATTTTCAACATGATCATGGCTTGGATTTTCGGCACGCCTCAAAAGTAACATCCTGCCATGACCGAAGAACAAAAACGCCAGCAGTGGTACGCCGTTCACCTTCTCTCCGGACAGGAGAACAAGGTGCATGACAACCTCGTCAAAAGGATCAAGACCGAGGAGATGGGCGACTACGTCTATGAGATTCTTCTCCCGACCGAGCGCGTCTCCTCAATCAAGGCCGGCAAGAAGACCGAGACCGTCCGCAAGCTCTATCCCGGTTATCTTTTCGTAAACATGTTCCTGCTCGATGACAATCAGCAGCTCGTGGACAAGACTTGGTATTTCATCAAGGACACCAGCGGCGTCATCGGTTTCGCGGGAAACAAGGATCGTCCTATCGCCATGGCTGCGGCTGAGGTCGAGGGGATGCTCGCGCAGATCCGTGGCGGCGAGGAGAAGGCCAAACCCAAAATTTCCTTCGGCATCGGCGAAACCGTCAAAGTGGCGGATGGTCCCTTCCAGAATCAGGCGGGAGTGGTCGAGGAAATCGACCCCGATCGCGGCAAGCTTCGCGTCTCTGTTTCCATCTTTGGCCGGAACACCCTGGTCGATCTCGAATACTGGCAAGTCGAACGCGCCTGACCGCACACCTATCTACTCCATAACTCAAACTCACTAATCAGATGGCTAAAGAAATCGTCGGTAAAATCAAACTTCAGATCCCCGCCGGTGCGGCGAACCCGGCACCGCCCGTGGGTCCCGCGCTCGGCCAGCAAGGCGTGAACATCATGGCCTTCTGCAAGGAATTCAACGCCGCCACGCAGAAGCAGGCAGGCGACATCCTCCCGGTGGTCATCACTGTCTATAAGGACAAGTCGTTCACCTTCATCACCAAGTCGCCGCCCGCCTCCATCCTCATCAAGAAGATCGCGAACATTGCCGCCGGCTCCAAGGAACCCAACAAGATCAAGGTCGGGAAGCTAACCAAAAAGCAGGTGCTCGACATCGTGAAGATCAAGATGAAGGATCTCAACGCCCGCGACGAATCCGCCGCCTACCGCATCATCGCCGGCACCGCGCGCCAAATGGGCGTGGAGGTCGAGGCGCAGTAATCCCGGATTTTCTTTTTGACAGGAAGCAGTCGTCCGATAGCTTCCGCGTCCCGCTTTCAGGCGGAAAAAAACCTAACCCAAACCCGCAGGAGAGCCCAACAGGCTCGCCAGCACTGCAAAACATCATGCAAACCAAACGCAGCAAACGGTATCGCGCCGCCGCCGAAAAAGTGGACGCCAAAAAGAGCTACGCTCTCCCCGAAGCCGTCTCCGTCCTCAAGACGCTTCCGGCACCCAAGTTTGACCAGACGGTCACGCTTTCCTTCCGTCTCGGAGTGGATCCCAAGCAGTCCGACCAGATGGTCCGCGGCACCTGCCCGCTTCCGAACGGCTCTGGCAAAAACGTGCGCGTGCTCGTCTTCGCCGAAGGTCAGGCCGCGAACGCCGCCCGGGAAGCCGGCGCGGAGTTTGTCGGCTACAAGGACATGATCGAAAAATGCACCGGCGGCTTTCAGGATTTCGACGTGGCCATCGCCACGCCCGGAGCCATGGCGGAAGTCCGCAAGCTCGGCAAAGTGCTCGGCCCGCGCGG
>JAYWEB010000393.1:0-3108 GCA_043779575.1 Chthoniobacter sp.
CGATCACCTCTTGTGTCAATAGTTTTGACCGACCCCTTTTAGGACTGACACTGGCTCGCCGGCTCTGTGTCAATAGTGAGGACTGACACTGGCTCTGGCTCGGCTCGCCCATCCCTGGCTGGTTTTGAGTGCCCGCTGACACCTCAATCGTGTCAATGTTTAGGTCTGACCCCTTTACTGACACTTGCCTGACACTTGCCTTGTGTTGCCTTTCGTTGCCGGTAACATTCAAGTGAGGCAACAACCTGACCCCAGTAGCAATTCTTATGAGTCAAGGCGATTGATAGAAAAAGTGCGTGACAACTACTTTCCAACTTTCGCAGGTGCGACGGTAGGGGTAACGACGGTTCGATTCATCAATACCGGAACTACAAACTTGTGCCCTGGTCCTGTCAATACCACACTTTCATTTGGAAATGTGATAAACTCAATCAAATAAAGCCATTGCCCGCGCTTCTGTCCGATCGTCTCTACGGTAATTTTATCTACTTTCCAATTGCTTGTATCTCCTATCAATTTGGCTACATGCTCACTGGCCGAGGAGACAGCGGAGCGTAGTGATAATGGTGGGTTTTGATCTCCTTCGGCCCATTGTGGTGCTTCATCTAACGCCGATTGCATTATCAAATTTTCATACTGATTGCCATCATGTGCATTCGCAACTCTGCGAGTAAGATTATCCTTTGCAACTAACAGAGGCGAGGTTGTAAAAATGAGCAATAGGACAGCCAATTCAGTTTTCATAGGAGTGGATCATTAGTGTAATAGACATCCAGTTCCGAGCACGATCTATGGGGTTGATGAGACGTTCCAGACCTCCTCCCTACAAGGACAGCATTCCCAGTTGGCCTCCACTTTCCTATATGCTGGCCCCTCGTTCGGAGGAAGGTCCAAAAAGCTTGGTCTTTGCCTCGTAGAAGGTAAGCCGCCAGCTTCTTTGAGGTGACCCCATGTTGGATCGTTTGGATCATTGGCCTTTGCATCTAGCCTAACTTCCTCCTCCATCGAGCAAAAAGCCCAGTAAACCGACAGTTTCGACTTTTTGTCGGGCTACAAGACCGAGGCCGGCAGGGTCGCAAAGAGCTTCAGCAAGCCCAGCTTTTCCAGCGTATCGTTGAGTTCTTTGGGGATGTCGGCCATCAGCGTCCCCACCGGTTTCCCCCCCACTTTCAATCGCCCGATCCGGATCGTCTGTAGGCGCCGCAGTATTCGCGGCACTTCACCCTTTTCCTTGGCCAACCGCCACTCACCTCCTAAGCGGGCACTCATCCAATACGCCAGAAAACAGAGCCGCACATGATTGCGCACTCGATCCGGGCGCCAATGAAACACCGGGCGCACTTCCAGAAAACTCTTCAATTCGCAAAAAGCTTCCTCCACGTCCAGCAACCCCTTGTAATGGGCCAACACCTGTTCTTTGGGACACGATGGCACCGGGCAATTGGTGTGGAGCAGATACCATCCATCCCGCTGCGTTTCCCGTGCAATCACCTCCGGTTTCTTCGCCCATTGGAGTTGGCCCTTTGGGTCCACCCGATAGGTGAAATACTTGTGAGCCTTCAAACGCTCCAGCAGCCGTCCGGCTTGGCTGGCCAGTTTCTGCGCGTCCACCTTCCGGCGTTTGACCTGCGCCAGTTTGCGCAGAGCCGCCTCCGCCTTGGTCATCCGAACCGCGCGGCGTTGTTGATCCCGCTCTTGCCGCCAGACCCCGCCCGCAATCACATAGCGTTTGCCCTCTCGGACCAGTTCCACGACCTGGCTGCGATCCCCCAATTCCAATTGGTCTTCCTGCGGCAGTTCCGCCAGCAAGGATTCCATCGTGGCGTTGGACAATCGGGTCACAAACTGCATGTGGGCTTCACTCAAGGCTTCCAGATTGACCACACTGCTCATTCCGCCGTCAAAAACAAGCGTGACCTCGGCAATGCCAAAACGACGACGGAGCGTGGCCAGCAATCCTTGAAGGGTCTTGTTGCCGGTCCGGTTACCGCGCAACACCTCCAGATGCAGGGGAACCCCTTCGCTGTCGGTGGCGACGGCCAGCAGGACTTGCGGGCGATCCGAACGATGGTCGCTGCTGTGTCCGTACCGGCTCAACTGGTGCGGCCCTTTGCCTTCAAAATACACGCTGCTCAGATCATAGAGAACCAGGCGGACCCCGTGGGGAAAGGCGTCCTGATAGAGACGTTTTTCCAGGGCCACCCACTGACCGTTGAGCAAATCCATCGCTTCATAGAGATCCTCCTCGTCGAAGGTTTCGTCGGCGGACAAGCCACAGGTCTGGGCCAGAGCGGTGCCTTCGGCTTGTTCGGTCAAGGCCAGCTTGGCGCAGGGAAAGAGGAGCCGAGCCAACACCATTGCTTGGAGCAAGCCCTGTTGGCGTTTGGTCCCTAACCCGGCCAGCAGAGGAGCCAGGCCATAGCGCTGCCAGGCATCCCTCAAGACGGCCAGGCCGCCGTAGTCCAAGGCGCAGTGAAGTTGAAGGTCTTGGGCGGGGAGAAAGAATTGGCCACGCAAACTTGCGGCAATGATTTCGCGCACGGGGGCGGGCAGAGCAGTGATATTGCAGAGGGTGCGGGAACGGGGTCCCTTGGGGGTGCGGAAAGATTCGCGCACCAGGTAGGTGAGGTAGGTCTTGTCGGCTCGCGTTGATTTAGTGGCCTGGACGAACACGGGCTACACAGTAATTGGCATTTGTAAATCCGGTCAATGTATATTTTGCATTTATATTACCAATTACTTGCTACATTTTAGGGCAAAAACCCGGGTTTCATTGGGTTTCTCGGAAAAGAAGGAGGAAGTTAGGTTAGGGTTTCAATCCGCGCCCCCCGTCGAGACGAGGGGCGACCGCGGCCCGGCCAACCGGCTGAACCGCAGACCTTTCCTACTTCGCTTCCGCGAACCGCGCCAGTCCATTCGCAAGCAGACTGCTTCAGTTGTCAAAGAACGTGGGAAAACTTCATGCCCACCGGGCTGGCGAGGATGGCGCGAACGCTTCCGTCCGGGGCCGGCACTGAAGGTTCGCGGAAGCGGGGTCACAGGATCAAAGGCTCGGTGAGATCCAGCGGCTTGTCCACGCCATGATGCTCGGTGCGTTTGATGGCGTCC
>JAYWEB010000394.1:0-7680 GCA_043779575.1 Chthoniobacter sp.
GCGCGCGATGCCATGCCCGCGCCGCAGGCCCATCTCTGAGAGGGTGTAGAGGAAGTCGGAATTGAACCGCAGAGGACGCGGGTGAACGCGGATTGCAGAATCCCGATCCGCGTTCATCCGCGAAATCTGCGGTCATTTCTCCTCCTCTGCGGACTTCCGGCAGACTCTCTGAGAGTGGCGCTGGCGCGCGTGGTGGGCATGGCGCGCGGAGCGACGCCATCCACCCAAGCTCCGTGAGTTTTTTTCAACAGGCGGCTACGCAACGCGCGGGTTGCCGCATTGACGCTGGGTGATGCTGAGGCGAATAGCTTGGCCCGTGAAACCGATCGTCCCCACCGCTTTGGCTCTGCTGGCGATTTCCTCCGGCGGGCTGGCGGCTGGGGCGGCGCCGACGGCGGAGCAGCTCGCGTTTTTTGAGAAGCAGGTGCGGCCGGTGCTGGTGGAGTCGTGCATCAAGTGCCACGGGCCGGAGAAGCAGAAGCAGGGGCTGCGGCTGGATTCGCGGGAGGCGGTGCTCAAGGGCAGCGAGGACGGGCCGATCATCACCGCGAAAAATCCGGAGGCGAGTCCGCTGGTGCGCGCGCTGCGGCGGGAGGGGGACCATCCGATGCCGCCAAAGGAAAAGCTGCCGCCGGGGCAGGCGGAGTTGCTGGTGCAGTGGGTGAAGATGGGTGCGCCGTATCCGGCGACGCCGGGCGTGGCGAAGGGCAACGCGCCGGATGCGGCGAAGCATTGGGCGTTTCAGGCGGTGCGCAAACCGGCGGAGCCGCCGGTGCAGGGCACGGCGTGGGTGCAGTCGCCGATCGATCGTTTCGTGCTGGCGAAGCTGGAGGGGAAGGGGATGACGCCGTCGCAGCCGGCGGACCGCCGCACGCTGCTCCGGCGCGCGACTTTCGATCTGACGGGGCTGCCGGCGACCGCGGCGGAGATCGAGGCGTTTGCCCAGGACGCGGCGGACGGGGCGTTCGCGCGGGTGCTGGACCGGCTGCTGGCGTCGCCGCGCTATGGCGAGCGGTGGGGCCGGCATTGGCTCGACGTGGCGCGCTACGCGGACACGAAGGGTTACGTTTTCGCGGAGGAGCGGCGCTACCCGTACGCCTACACGTATCGCGATTGGGTGATCCGTGCGTTCAATGACGACGTGCCGTACGACAAGTTTCTCGTCGCGCAGATCGCGGCGGATCAGATGCCGGGCGCGGAGCCGCGCGATCTCGCGGCGATGGGTTTCCTCACGGTGGGCCGGCGCTTTCTGAACAACGAGGCGGACATCATCGACGACCGCATCGACGTGGTCGCGCGCGGCACGATGGGGCTGACCGTGGCGTGCGCGCGCTGTCACGATCACAAATATGATCCGATCCCGACGGCGGATTACTATTCGCTCTACGGGGTGTTCGCGAGTTCGACGGAGCCGAAGGAACTGCCGCTGCTCGGCGTGCCGGCGCAGACGGCGAAGTATCAGGCGTTTCAAAAGGAGTTCGCTGCGCGGCAGGCGAAGGTGGCCGAATTCCTCCAGCAGAAGCAGACCGGAGCGGAGGCGCTCAAAGGGGAGGACCGCAAGAAGCTGGCGGCACTGCGCAAGAAGGTGGAAGCGTGGCAGGTCGAGTCGCCGGATGCGCCGCCGCGCGCGATGGTCCTGAACGATCTGCCGCAGCCGGTGCAGCCGCACATTTTCCAGCGCGGCAAAGCGAGCGCGCCCGGCGCGGCGGTGCCGCGGCAGTTTCTCCAGCTCCTGGCGGGGAAGGAGCGGCGTCCTTTTCAAAAAGGCAGCGGCCGGCTCGAACTCGCGCAGGCCATCGCGAGCCGGGGCAACCCGCTCACGGCGCGCGTGGCCGTGAACCGCGTGTGGCTGCATCACTTCGGCGCGGGGCTGGTGCGGACGCCCGGCGATTTCGGCGTGCGCAGCGAGGCGCCGGCGCAGCCGGAGTTGCTCGACTACTTGGCGGCGCGCTTGGTCGAGGATGGCTGGTCGCTGAAAAAACTGCACCGGCTCATCATGCTCTCAGCCACCTACCAGCAGGGCAGCGACGACCGCGCGGACTACCAGCGCACCGACCCGGACAACCAGCTCCTGTGGCGGATGAACCGCCAGCGGCTCGACTTCGAGGCGATGCGCGATGCGCTGCTCGCGGCTTCAGGCCGGCTCGATCTCACCGCGGGCGGGCGGGCCGCCGATGTGGAGTCCGACCGGCGCACCGTGTATGCGTCCATCGACCGCCAGAACCTGCCCGGCGTGTTTCGCACTTTCGATTTCGCCAGCCCCGATGCGATGACGCCGCAGCGCTTTCACACCGTGGGCCCGCAGCAGGCGCTCTTCATGATGAACAGTGCGTTCGTGGCGGCGCAGGCGCGGAGCCTCGCGGCGCTCCCGGAATTTTTCCGACTGACCAGCGATGGCGACCGCCTCCAGTTTTTCTACCGCCGCATCCTCGCGCGCGCCGCCGAGCCGGACGAGGTGCGGGCGGGCTTGGAGTTCGTGTCTGGAGCTGCGCCGGGGGCGGTGGAGAAAGCGCCGCGCCTCAATGCGTGGGAGAAATTCGCGCAGGTCTTGCTCGCGTCGAATGAGTTCGTTTTTGTGGACTGAGCCATGAACCACCACGCACCCCAGCTCGACGACCGCTGCCTGACGCGGCGCGATTTTTTGCACAAATGCGGGATGGGCATGGGTGCGGTCGCTTTGGCCAGGATCATGGGCGGCCTCGGGCTGGGGGCGGCGGCCGCGGCGGAAACGGCCGCCGGGTTCAACCCGCTGACGCCGAAGGCGCCGCACTTTCCCGCCAAGGCCAAGCGCGTCATCCACCTGTTCATGAATGGCGGGCCGTCGCAGGTCGATACGTTCGATCCCAAGCCGGTGCTGACGAAATATCACGGCCAGCCGCTGCCGCTCGATCTCAAGACCGAACGCAAGACCGGCGCGGCGCTGGGCTCGCCGTTCAAGTTTCGCAAATACGGACAGAGCGGCATCGAGGTGAGTGAACTTTTCCAGCACACCGCGCAGTCCATCGACGACATCTGCGTGCTCCGCTCGATGCACGCCGACGTGCCGAATCACGAGCCATCGCTCATGCTCATGAACTGCGGCGACGCCCGCCAGATTAGGCCCAGCATGGGTTCGTGGGTGACTTACGGGCTCGGCACCGAGAACCTGAATCTGCCCGGCTTCATCGCGATGTGCCCCGGCGGCATGCCGATCCAGGAATCGCAGAACTGGCAGGCGGGCTTTTTGCCCGGCGCGTATCAGGGCACCTATCTGAATACGAAAAACACGGACATCGAGAAGCTGATCGAAAACATCCGCAACACCACCATGTCGGCCCGCGAGCAGCGTGCGCAGCTCGACCTGCTCCTGGCCTTGAACCAGCGCCACCTAGAGCGCCGGCAGCAGGACGCGCAACTCGAAGCGCGCGTCCAGTCTTTCGAACTCGCCTACCGCATGCAGATGGAGGCCGACGACGCTTTTGACATCGCGAGGGAGCCCGCGCACATCCGCGCGATGTATGGCGACGGCGTGCAAGGCCGGCAGATGCTGATCGCGCGGCGGCTGGTGGAGCGCGGCGTGCGGTTCGTGCAGGTCTGGCACGGCGACGGCCAGCCGTGGGACAGCCACGACGACCTGGAAGTTAATCACCGGAGGCTCGCCGGCGAATGTGACCAGGCCATCGGCGCGCTGCTGCGCGACTTGAAACAGCGCGGCCTGCTCGACGAGACGCTGGTCATCTGGGGCGGCGAGTTCGGACGCACGCCGGTCGTCGAGCTGCCCACGCCCGGCAGGAACGCCGGCAAGATCAACGGGCGCGACCACAATCACTACGGCTTCACCATGTGGCTGGCGGGCGGCGGGGTGAAAGGCGGGCACGTCCACGGCGCGACCGACGAGTTCGGTTTCAAAGCCGTGGAAGACCGGGTCCACGTCCACGACCTCCACGCCACGATCCTGCACCTGCTAGGCTTCAACCACGAGAAGCTCACCTACCGCTACGCTGGCCGCGATTTCCGCCTGACCGACGTGCAGGGAAACGTGGTGCGGGAGATCCTGGCGTGAGGTGGCGTGTGGTGGAGCGCGGTTTTGTTCCGGGCACCTCTTGAAGCGTGGGCACGAGGGCTCGAACACGAGGGCGTGATTGCTGGTGCGGAGTGAACCCAAAAAACGGTGTCATCCTGAGCGGAGCGGAGCGCAGGCGAAGCACCTCCAACTTTTCGCATGACCCGCCGCCTTCGCCCGGAAGAAATAGTTAGAGGTTCTTCGACTCCGTTCCCGCCCGCCTTCGCCCGCCGGGAGCTGCGCTCAAAATGACGGGTTGGGCGACGTTGCGCGGGCGCGCGCACCTTTCACAAAAGCTGATGCGCACCCGCGTCCGCCGAGACGACGGCGGACATCCTCGGGACGGCGAGGAGGCCCGCCCAAGTGGGGTGGAGGGAGCGGGATGGCGGCGTGTGGTGGTTCATAGGGATGCGGGAACGGGGCGAGGGTGGCTGGCCGCACGCCGGGAGCAAGCGCGAATCATGGCCTCCAGATGGCCGGAAATGTGTCGGTTCGAGGCAAATTTATGGTCGGAACCAAGATGAGACCTCGACTTTCGCCATATAATCTGCGAAAGGAACCCATGAAGACAAATTACGGATTTTCCCGGCGTGGTCCTGATCTCGTTGCCGAAGAGTTGGCGACGGTGCTTTCGGCCAAAACAGCCTACGAGTTCAAAGCGCTGTTCTTGATCGTTCACGCCAACCTGCGCGCCCGCAACTCCGCCAGCGGCGGCGAGGAAATGCTCCGGCTGCGCGCCTACGAAAAACTGCAGAACCTCGTGGGTGCCGGCATCGTCAAAAAGACCGGCAAGAAGTATCGCGGCGTCGGTCCCGGCATCGTGAAGTTTTTCGAGGCGGCCGCCGAGATGAAGGAGAAGCTCGCGGCGGGGCGTCCGGCCCATCTGCCGGCATCCGCGCCGGCTGCGCCCGCGGCGTTGGCCGCGCTCGCCGCTCCCGCTGCGGCGGTGGCCCCGGCCAAGCTCGGGAAAACGGTGAAAGCCGCGAAGCCGGCGAAAGTCGTGAAAGCGGCGAAGACCACCAAGGCGGCCAAACCGGCCAAGTCCGCAGCGCGGGCCTAACCACCAACCGAATCATCCATTGCCAAAGCCAAACTATCAGTTTGAAAAGCGGAAACGGGACCTGGAGAAGAAGGCCAAGAAAGAAGAGAAAAAGCTCCGCAAACGCCAAGCCAGCGAGAATCCCGCTGCCGCAAATCCCGACGCTGAGGTGGGTGTGAGTTGAGGTATTGGGTTGGGAGTGGGGTTTGGAAAAACCCCGTCGTTCTGGTCTGCTGGCAGCCCGTTGGAAAATTCTTCACGGCGCGAGATTCATCCGCGTCCCCGCGCAATGCAACGTGGGCGCCAGCCGCTATTCCTCGCGCACATCGCGATACTTGAAAACCGGCAGCTTGAGCTTCCAGCGCACCGCCGCGAGGCGCAGCAGGAGCGTCACCGCGGCACCCGCGAGCAGATCGATGGACGGCGCGGCCGGCAGCCAGTGCAGGAGCAGGAGAAAGCTCACCGCCCCGCAGAGCGAGGCCGTGGCGTAGAAATAAATCTCCGAGCGGAAGACCAGCGGGATCTCGCCGGTCAGCGCATCGCGCAGGATGCCGCCGGCCACGCCTGTGATCACGCCGAGCGTCACCGCGACCGGCGTCGGCACGCCGAAAAGCAGCGCCTTTTTCACCCCGATCATCGTGAAGAAGGCCAGCACCACGGCATCCGCCACGACTAGCGCCAGCGAGCTGAAGGTGTGAAAGCGAGCGATAAAGAACACGCCCAGCGCGCTGCCGGCGGCGGTGAGGATGTAGTTGCCATCGCGCACCCAGAAGACCGGCGTGTCGCCGAGCGCCAGATCGCGGATCGTGCCGCCGCCAAAGGCCGCGACCAGCGCGAGGACCACGACGCCGAACAGATCGACATGCTTGCCGCGCGCCGCGAGGACGCCGGAGAGCGCGCCCACGGCGACGCCGAGTTGCTCGAACCAGTAGAGCATCGCCGCGCGGGTGGGTTAGAGCTTCAGCCGCGGACCTTCCGCGGGCCGCTTGCGCTCGACAAAGAGGCTGCGCAGCTTCCGCTGCTTGGCCAGCGTGTCGAGGGTCGTCTGGTAGAGCGGCCATTCGTTTTCCAGGAGGAAAGTGCAAAGCTGCTCCGCCGCGGCGGGCGGCATCTGGGCGAAAATTTCGTGGGGCGCAGGCATGGATGAGAGCGCGTCAGGGTAGGAGCGCGCGGCGAAAAGTCGAGCGTGGCGTTGGCCGCGGCCAGAGAGCTTCCTCCGCAGGCGCCGGGCGGCGGTGGGGATGCCGGTCATGGCGGGCATGGCGCGCGGAGCGACGCCATCCACCCAAGCCCCGTGAGTATTTCCGCAGCCGTCGCACTCACCCAAATTGGGTGAGCGGTGTGGGAGGACAGTGGCGCTGGCAAGGGATTGCATCCGCGTCATCTGCGCCATCCGCGGTTATTCTCGTCGTCGTTTCTCGGCTTACTCCCGGTCTTGCTCTTGCGCCCTTTCCACGCCGGCATCCTCAGGTGAAAATGGTTGACGAATCGCGTTCCCACCCCGGTCGCGCCGGCCCGATGGTCTCGCCATGCACGAATTGCGTGGGGAAATTGATCGTCTCGCGGTCGGCCCGGCCTTTTCTGGCGGCTTCGACCCAGCGCACGATGCGGCGGATGATGGGGGCGTTTTCCCAGCGCATCCCCGCGACGGGCGGATGGTGCCAGTAGAAGGAGGCATCGTAGTCGGTGGCGACCATGGAGACATCGGCGGGGACGCGGATTCCGCGCCGGGCGAAATAGGCGGTGGCGGCATGGAAGAAGCAGGTTTCATCGATGATGAGGGCGGTGGGCGGGGTGGTTCGGAAGAGGCTTTCGAGTAGCGCGTGGAAGCCCCCCGGGGTCTCTTCCCAATCGGGCAAACAATAGCCACCCGTAGGGAGCCCGCCGGCCGCGAGTTCGTTGAGGAAGGCTTGTTCGATGTTGCCCGGTTTGGGCGTACGCCGGAGACGGCGGCAGATGAGCGCGATGCGGCGATGCCCCAGCCCGAGCAGGCAGCGGGTGGCGGCAGCGTAGGCCCCCACTTTGTCCGGCCCGGTGCGGGCGATCGGCAGCCCATCCGTGCGTCCGAAGAGGGCCAGGCAGGGTTTCGCCTGGCCGGCAAACCATTCCAGCAGTGGGCGGCTGCCGCTCTCCACAATCCAGACATGGGCCGGGGTTTCATGGAGGTGGGCGGCGATATGTTTGACGTTGTGCCGCAGTGCCACCTGGGATTTCGCAGCGCAGAACACTTCATGGCCGGCTGCTGCCAGATCGTGCTGGATCTGAGATAACAGCCGTGCGGTCTGGGGCGCTTCCTCTAGCGTGGCGTCATACAGGAGAATGCCCACGCGCAGCTTGGTTTCGGCGGACTCGCCAAGGTGGATGGTCCGGCTCCGGCCCCGGCCATGCACGCCCAGCAAGCCCTCGCTTTCGAGCATCCGCAGCGCGGCTTGCACGGTGTTTGTCGAAACCCCCAATTCCCCCGCCAGGCGTGCCACGCCGGGCAGGCTTCCGGCCCAGCGCCCCCGCCGCAAACCCTCGCGCAGGTGCGCGGCGGCTTGCTCGGCGACGGTGAGGCGACGTAGTGATGGCATGGAACATCTATGGCATGTTTTGCCAT
>JAYWEB010000395.1:0-7679 GCA_043779575.1 Chthoniobacter sp.
CCGCGAGGACATCGAGACGATCCTCAAGCAGGCGCCGGCCGAGCGGCAGACGGTTTTCTTTTCGGCCACGATGCCGCCGATGATCCGCACGCTGATCAAGAACTACACGCGCAATCCCGTGAACGTGCGCATCGAGTCGCAGGAGATGGTCGTGCCGGCGATCGACCAAGTTTATTACGAGATCGACCGCCGCTCGAAACTCGAGGTGCTCTGCCGGCTGATCGATCTCCAGGACATCAAATACGGCATCATTTTCTGCGGGACGAAAATGATGTGCGACGAGCTGGCGGACCACCTCAAGGCGCGCGGCTACAGCTCCGACAAACTGCACGGCGACATCTCGCAGCAGATGCGCGAGCGCGTCGTCGCGAAGTTTCGCAAGCGGGGCTTCGAGTTCCTCGTGGCGACGGACGTGGCGGCGCGCGGGCTCGACGTGGACGACATCGAGGTGGTCTTCAACTACGACCTGCCGCAGGACGCCGAGGACTACGTGCATCGCATCGGGCGCACCGGGCGGGCGGGTAAAACGGGGCGCGCGATCACCTTCGTGGCCGGGCGCGAGATTTGGAAAATGCAGCAGATCATCCGCTTCACGAAGGGGAACATCCGGCGGGAGAAAGTGCCCTCGGCGGAGGAGGTGGAGCAGAAGCGGACGAGCGCGTTTGTGGAGACGCTGCGCGAGACGCTGGAGAAGGGTGAATACAAAAAGCAGGACGATCTGATCGACCAACTGCTCGGGGCCGGCCACTCGGCCACGGACATCGCCAGCGCGCTGCTGCACCTGCTCGGCGGGGACAAGCCGGCGGCGCAGCCGATCGTGGAAGAACAGGCGCCGCGGCGGGAGTTTCGCGAGCCGCGCGGCGGCGGGGATTACGCCCCGCGCCCGGCGCGCGACTACCCGAAATACGAAGCTGGTCCCCGTGCGCGCGTCCCGGCGGGGCCGCCCCGGACGGAAGGCGCGTTTGCCGAGACGCGGCCCGCGAAGCCCTTCCGCGCCAAGCGCGACGAGCCGTCGCCGGTCTCGCACGAACCCGGCATGGTGCGGCTCGCCTTCAATCTCGGCCACGACCAGCAGGTCGCGCCCGGCGATTTCGTCGGCGTCATCGCCGGCACCACGCGGCTGCCGAAAGAAGTCGTGGGCCGGATCGACATCGGCGAGCGCCAGACCTTTGTGGATGTCAGCGACGAGAGCGCGACGTTCATTTTGAAAAAGCTCAACGGGATCAAATTCAAAGGCCACAAGCTCGCGGTCACCGTCGCGCGGTGAGGCCGTGGAGCGGGATGACGCTCACGGCGCATCAAAAATCCCTGCCATGATCCCAGCAAAACCGACAGCCCTCTTTGGCGTCGCCGTGTTGCTGCTGTTCGCGGCAACCCTCACTCGGCCCGCGCAGGCCGCAGACGCCGACCGCCGCATCTCGCTCGAACAGGCCTACGACCTCGCGCTGGCCACCGACCAATCCATCCGCATCGCCTTTCACGAAGTGCGCAAAGCGGACCTGCTGCCGTGGAGTGCGCTCACGCGGATCGGCCCGCGCCTGAATGGCCGCGCCAATTCCGACCGCAGCGAACGCTCGACGATGGCGACTGGGCAGCCGATCGAAACCACCGGCGGCGCACTCGCCACGAGCAGCGTCGAGCAAACCGCGCGGGCGCGCGCCGGCACCAGCGCGCTCGGCATCACGCTGGAGCAGCCGCTCATCGACTTCACCGTTTTCCCCGCCCACCGCTTCGGCAAACTCTCCGCCGCCGCCGCGCGCTGGCAGCATCAGTTCACGATTCGCGGGACGCTCTTCGGCGTGGCCGGCGCCTACTACGATGTGCTCCGGCAGGAGCGGCTCGTGGCCGTGAATCGCGAAACGCTGCGGCTCGCCGGCCAGCAGCTCGAATTTGCCCAGAAGCGCGCCAGCGTTGGCGAGGTCACGCGCGCCGACGTGCTCCGCGCGCAGGTCGCCGTGGAGACCGCGCGGCGCACGCTGGTGGAAAGCGAGAACCTGCTCGAATTCCACCGCAACACCCTCGGCAACATCCTCAACCTCGCGCCGAATACCGCGTATCGCGTCGCCGAGCCGCCCGACTACCCGACCACGCTTCCGCCTTTCGACGACCTGCTCGCTCAGGCCGGCGCGCACCGCGAGGACTTGCGGGTGAAAGCGATCGCCATCGAGCAGGACATCGCGCGGCGCGGCCAGGTCATCGGCGAATACGCGCCGCGCGTCACCGCCCAGTTCGACAGCGCGCGCGCCCACACCTCGGGCACGGCGGCGCAGAGCCACTACGACTGGCAGGCCACCGTCGCCGTGAGCGTCCCGTTTTTCACCGGCGGCCAGCGCGAGATCGACCTGCGCACGGCGAACGAACAGATCGCGCAGACGAGGCTCGCGCGGGAGCAGGCGGCGAAAAGCGTGGAGTCCGAGGTGAAGCTGGCGTGGCTCACCGTGCGCTCGCTCCAGCAGACGCTGAAGGCTTTGCACGCGCAGGTCGTGGCGGCGGAGCAGGGCTACCATGATTTGGAAATCCAATACCGCGAGGGCACGGCGACGAGCGTGGACGTGCTCAGCGCGCTGACGGACCTGAACACCGCGCGCAAGGATCTCGCCGTCGAGACCTACGCCTACCAGGTCGCGCTGCGGAACCTCGAGCAGGTCGCGGGCGTCTTTCAGCAGGCGCGCGTGGAAAGGAGCAAAACGAAATGAAAAAATGGATCATCCTGCTTCTCTTCGCCGCCGCCGCGGGCGGTGGCTGGTGGTGGCTGAAACGCGGCAAAGGGGACGCGCCCGAGTATCAAACAACGACCGTGGCCAGCGGCCCGATGACGCAAATCGTCACCGCCAGCGGCGCGCTCAATCCCGTGGTCAACGTCACCGTGGGCAGCCAGATTTCGGGGATCATTTTGAAACTGTTCGCGGACTTTAACTCGCCGGTGCAAGCCGGGCAGGTCGTCGCGCAGCTCGATCCGGCGACCTATCTGGCGATCGTGCATCAGATGGAGGGCGAACTCGCCAACGCCAAAGCCGCGCTCGAACTAGCGCAGCTCACCGCGGCGCGGAAAAAGGAACTCGTGGCGCAAAACGCCTCGACCAAGGCCGACCTCGACACCGCCCTCGCCACGCTCCACCAGGCCGAGGCCACGGTGCTCGTGCGGCAGGCGAATCTCGAAAAGGCGAACGTCGATCTCAACCGCTGCACCATCCTTTCGCCGATCGACGGCATCGTCATCTCGCGGAGCGTCGATGTCGGCCAGACGGTCGCCGCGACGATGAACGCGCCGGTGCTTTTCACCATCGCGAACGACCTCGGCAAAATGCAGATCGACGCGGATGTCGCCGAGGCCGACGTGGGCAGCGTGGAGGTGGATCAGACCGTGGATTTCACCGTCGATGCGTTCCCTTACCGCACCTTTCACGGCCAGGTCGTGCAGGTCCGCAACGCGGCGAAAACCGTGCAGAACGTGGTGACTTATGACGTCGTCATTTCCGTCCACAACGAGGATCTGAAGCTCAAGCCCGGCATGACCGCGAACGTCTCGATCATCGTCGCCCAGCGCGAGCAGGCGCTGAAGATCAGCAACGCCGCGCTGCGCTTCCGCCCGCCGGAGGAGCAGGCGAAGGCGACGCCAGCCGCGGCGGCCGGACCGGGCGGACGGCGCGGACGTCCGGGCGGCAAGGCGTCGCGCGAGCGCACCGTTTATGTGCTCTCGCCCGCCGGCCAACCCGCGCCCGCGCCGGTGAAACTCGGCATCAGCGACGGCATCGCCACGGAAATCCTCGAGGGCCTGAAGGAAGGCGACACTGTGATCACCGGCATGACTTCCACCGCGGCCAAACCCGCCGGGACGCCCGCGCCGAATCCGCTCAGCGGGGGCGGCATGCGACGTTTCTGATTTCGCGAAAATGGCCGCCGTCATCCGCTTCGAGTCGCTCTCGAAAACGTATCGCTCCGGCGATGTCGAGGTTCCCGCGGTGCGCGACGTTTCGTTCGAGGTCCAGGCCGGCGAGTTCGTCGCCATCATGGGCGCGAGCGGCTCCGGCAAGTCCACGATGATGAACATCCTCGGCTGCCTCGATCAGCCGACGCGCGGGCGCTACCGGCTCGACGGCACCGACGTCTCGCAGCTCGGGCGCGACGCCCTGGCGGACATTCGCAACCAGAAGATCGGGTTCATCTTTCAGGGCTTCAATCTGCTCGCGCGCACCTCCGCGCGGGAAAACGTGGAGCTGCCGCTGATGTATGCGCGCCCGCCCCACTCCGCGAGAGCGCTGCAGGCCCGCGCGCTCCGGGCGCTCGAAACCGTGGGGCTCAGGGCGCGCGCCAGCCATCATCCGAACCAGCTCTCCGGCGGCCAGCAGCAGCGCGTGGCCATCGCCCGCGCCCTCGTCAATGAACCCGCGCTGCTCCTCGCCGACGAGCCGACCGGCAACCTCGACAGCCGCACGAGCATCGAAATCATGGAGACATTTCAGACGCTCAACGACCGCGGCATGACCATCGTCATGGTCACGCACGAGCACGACATCGCCCTTTTCACCAAGCGCAATGTGGTCATGCGCGACGGCGTGATCGTCAGCGACGCCCCGGTCGCGAGGCGCTCCATCGCCCGCGACGAACTCCGCCGGCTCGACTCCGCGCCCGCGCCCGTCCCATGAAGCTCGCCGCGACCTTTCGCATCGCGCAGCGCGCCCTGCGCCGCAACAAAATGCGCAGCGTCCTGACGATGCTCGGCATCATCATCGGCGTCGGCGCGGTCATCGCCATGGTCGGCATCGGCAACGGCGCGCGCGCGCAGGTCGAGACGCAGATCGCCAGCCTGGGAAAAAACATGATCCTCATTTTCTCCGGGAGCACCACGAGCAGCGGCGTGCGCACCGGCTGGGGCAGCGCGGGCACTTTGAAAATCGAGGACGCCGAGGCCATCGCGCGCGAAATCCCGACCGTCGCCGCCGTCAGCCCCGAGATCCGCTCGACCGCCCAGGTCGCCGCGGGGAATCAAAACTGGCTCACGCAATTGCTCGGCGAGGGGCCGGACTATTTCGAGATGCGCCAGTGGGAGATCGGGAGCGGCGCGAGTTTCACCGAGCAGGAAGTCCGCGCCGCCAGCAAAGTCGCCGTCATCGGCCGCACCACCGCCACGCAGCTTTTCGGCAGCGCCGATCCGGTGGGGCAGGTGATCCGCGTGAAGAACGTCCCCTTCCTCATCACCGGCCTGCTCAAACCCAAGGGCATGTCGCTCATGGGCAGCGACCAGGACGACGTGGTCATCGTGCCTTACACCACCGCCATGAAGCGCCTCACCGGCGACGTGAAACTGCGCAGCATCAACGTGCAGGCCGTCAGCGCGGAGGCCCTGCCGCAGACCCAGCAGCAGATCGCCGCGCTCCTCCGCCAGCGGCACCGCGTGGCCTCGGCGATGGACGACGACTTCACCGTGCGCGGCCAGCAGGAGATCGCGGAAATGGCCACGGCGACCTCGAAAATCCTGACCTACCTGCTCGGCGCCATCGCCTTCGTTTCGCTGCTCGTCGGCGGCATCGGCATCATGAACATCATGCTCGTCAGCGTCACCGAGCGCACCCGCGAGATCGGCATCCGCATGGCCGTCGGAGCCCACGGGCGCGACATTCTCCTCCAGTTTCTCGTCGAGGCCGTCACCCTCGGCTGCCTCGGCGGCGTCCTCGGCATCGGCCTCGGCTTTGCGGCCTCGGAGACCATTTCGACCATCACCGAATGGCCCACCACCGTGCCCCTCTTCATGGTCTTCCTGTCCTTCACCTTCAGCGCCGTCATCGGCATCGTCTTCGGCCTTTATCCGGCATGGAAAGCCGCCGGGCTGAACCCCATCGACGCGCTCCGTTACGAATAATCCGTCCCAGGAAACTCGCGCCCCTCCTCCGAAATAGGAAAAGTGGTCGGCTAAAATCCGCTCAGCCATGAGGACCGCTGCGACGTGACCAGCGGAGTGCGCGGGGATGCTCCGGAGTTTCTTCCGCGAGCGCCGCGCGGGCGGGTGAAAAATGCCGGCGGGAAAACTCGGCGGCGGTTACTTCCGCCGTCCGGTAATGATCCGGTCATACTCGCTGTGATGACCGATCCAAAACCACACGATGTCCGCGCCGTCCTCCACCGCCGCCGCGCGATAGTGGATGCCGATGCGCACCGACCACATCCTGCCGACCTTCTTGAAATGGAGCGACGGATGCCGCGGGTCCGCCTTGAGCAGTTCGTAGTTCTCGTCCGCCAGCCGCTGCACCTCCTCGGGAAGCTCCGCCCGGAACTGCCAGAACTTCGGACTCGCGCGATGCCTCACAAATCCCGGCAGCGCCCCTCGCGCAAATCGCGGATGGCCTCGTCGGCCAGCGCATCCAGATGCCCGGCGGACACGTCCTCCGCGAACTGCCTGTCCCACGCCGCGGCGTCGAACTCGGAGAACCAGTCGCGGAAAGCCAGCAGCTCCTGGCGGGAGAGCTTGGCGACCGCGGTTTCGATCTCTTGAATGGTGCTCATGGCTGGAGGATAAACCGCCCGGATTTCAGGGCAAGCGTGGATGCGCCGGTCGCTTGTTAATGGAGGGGTGTTATCAGGTTTCATCCTCGTTCCCAAGCTGAGGGTTTGGGCATGCCAGCTTTGCGGCAGAAGCACAGCTTCCCCGACAGTTTGCATTCCCAAGCCCTCAACTTGGGAACAAGGGGAAAAATCGTCCCAGCGGGACGAACGACGGTAGCCGTGGGCTTCAGCCCACGGTTCTCAGCTTGGTCTGCCCCCGGTTGTTGATCCACTCGCTATGAGAGTTTTTGTTGATTTTCGGGGTTTGGGTTGGGGGTGATTTGGTCGGTGGGAAGGGCGCAGCCCTGCGGCTACCGGAGCGGAGCGGAGGCTGCTGCAGGGCTGCGCTGCGCGAACTCTGCTGGCGTCTGGTCATCCAGCGACGAATGCGGGCGCTCTTGGTTGTGCCAGTGCCGGTGTTGCGGGCCGAGCACTTTTAGCCTCCAGCACCGACGCGAAGGCTTCGCGGTTGAGGACCTCGTCCCGGAACCGGCCGAGGGGGAGGAAGGGAATAGGGAGGCTGGCGGGTGGGCGAGCCGCCGCGCGATCCACTCCTGCACCGCCAGCGCCACGCACTCAGGTCCGTTGTCGCTGCGGAGATACTCCGGCACGCACCCGCGCGCGAGCACGGCCGCGTCCAGGATGCGGATCACGTCCTTGGCTTCCATCCGCCGCTCGACTTCCAGCGCCACCAACTCTCGGCTGAACTCGTCGCCGATCGGCAGCCATTTGAGCCGCCGGCCACCCTCGGTCTGGTCAAAGACGAAAGCGTAGCTCCACACATGGTTGACCCGCTCCGCGCACAGCTCCATCCCGGCCCGCCGCAGCAGCGCCGCGGCCAGCGCCGCGCTTGCGCCCACGGTAACGTTGCGTCGCCCGCGGCTGTCGGATCGTGGTGCAGGCCCGGCGTTCGCTCACTTCCAGCTCCTGCCGCACATGCCGCACGGCTTGTCGTTTGCGCTCCGGGCCGCCATGTTGCCAGCACCCTCCAGTGCTGCCCTGCGGGCAAAGGCGCAGCGCCTTTGGCTGTCTCGTTCCACGCGGCTCCCTCCGCCACCTCCTTGAGGATCAAAAGGTCCAGAGCCTGGGTGGCCACCAGCCTCTTGAGCTGCGTGTTTTCCTTTTCCAAAGCCTTGAGC
>JAYWEB010000396.1:0-3088 GCA_043779575.1 Chthoniobacter sp.
GGCAGCTCTGCACCGCCGCGCGGCCCGCGGTGAAGTTCAGGTTCACCGGCACTTTGTCCGCGAGGAGCACGGCGAGATTGGCGATGAGCGCGGCCTTCCCCGGCGGCAGCACGATGGCCACGCGATGCCGCGGGCACTCGGCGCGCACGTAGCGGCTGAGCGCGATGGCCGCCGCGAGCAGCGAGCCGCGCGTGAGCGTGGTGTGGTCCGAGCCGTCGATGACGCCGACATCGAACTGCCCGCGCCGCAGCCCGCGCAGACAGGCCTCGCCGAGATGGCCGCGGAGCATCGGGCGCTGCTGGTAGCAGAACTCGCCCAGCTCCAAAAAACGCTCACGCACCAGAGCGATGTCGGCTTTCTCCGCGGTGATCGGCTCGCCAAACGCGACGGTCACGGGATACGGAAACCGGCTCGGCCATTTGAAGAAATACTTCCCGCCTTTGAAGCTGAAGATCGAGCCCCAGAGGTTGTCCGTCCACGCCGGCACGACCGGACATTTCGCGGAGCGGGCGATGAGTTCGTAGCCGCGTTTCAGCCGGAGCAGCATGCCGCTGCGGGAGAGTTCGCCTTCGGGAAAAATGCAGACGATTTCGCCCGCGAGGATCGCCTCGCCCGCGGCGCGCACAGCGTCCTTTGCTTTGCGCGGGCTGATCGGCAGCGCGCCGATTGCGCGGAAGATGGGGTTGAGCAGGCGGAGTTTGTAGATGTCGTCGAAGATGACGAAGCGGATCGGCCGCGGGCAGGCGAGCTGGAGAACGATGGCGTCGATCCACGTGAGGTGGTTCGGCAGCAGCAGAAAACCGCCCGCCGGCAACCGCTCCGCGTGGTGCGCCGAGACGCGGTAGATGCGGCGCGCGAGCAGCGCGCCGACGGTGCGGAGGAGGCGTTCGGGGAGGGTGGGAGCGGCGGCGGATGACACGCGGCGGGAGTAATGGGAACCCGCCGGTCATTGAAAGGCGAAACGTCGCCGGAGACTCCCCTTACCTTACGGGTGGAGCACGCGACCCGCGTGCCGTCTGCGGCGACCCGCCGGAGACACACAGAGCGCAACGCATTCACCCCGCGCCTTCTGTCAGCCGCGCGGGCGTGCGGACTTCCGTCCGCTCACGAACTTTGCGGCGGGTCGCCGCAAAGAGCATGCGGGTCGCATGCTCCACCCGGCACCGGCGCGCAGAATTCGCAAGCCTTCGTCATTCGTGCTTCCCTCGTCATCCCTCATTCGTCATTCGTCATTCCGTGCCCTCCTCGCCCGTACCATCCTCCGAGCCGCACGCCCGCCGCGCCCTCGCGCTGCTGCTCGCGATCAATCTTTTCAACTACATCGACCGCTCGATCCTCGCGGCGGTGGAGCCCACCCTGCGGCATGACTTTTTCGCCGAAGGCGACCTGACCGCAAAAGCGAAGACCGGCTCGCTGGCGACGGCCTTTCTCCTGAGCTACATGCTGCTCGCCCCGGTCTTCGGCTGGCTCGCGGACCGCGTCTCGCGCTGGGTGCTCGTCGGCATCAGCGTGGCGCTGTGGACGCTCGCGAGCGGGTGGTCCGGGCTGGCGGGTTCGTTCACGGTGCTGCTCGTCACGCGGATGTTCGTGGGGGTGGGCGAGGCCGGCTACGGGCCGTCCGCGCCGACGATCCTCTCGGACCTTTTCTCCGTGGAAAAACGCGGGCGCGTGATGTCGGTCTTCTACCTCGCGATCCCGGTGGGCTCGGCGCTGGGCTACGTTTTTGGCGGCTGGTGCGCGGGGCATCCCGGCTGGCGCTGGGCGTTTTACCTCGTGGTGCCGCCGGGGCTGGCGCTCGCGGCGCTGTGCTTTTTCCAGCGCGATCCGCGTGAGTCGCAGCCGGCGGTGGCCGTGCGCCAGGCCTCGATCCACGACTACCTCGGCCTGCTGAAAATCCCGTCCTACGTGCTCAACAGTGCCGCCATGACGGCGATGACCTTCGCCATCGGCGGGATTTCATTTTGGATTCCCAGCTACATCTACGAGGTGCGCGGCGCGGAGTTTAGGCCGCCGCCGCTCGTGCCGGATGCGAAGCTGCTCGCCGAGATCAACACCACGTTTGGGATCATCGCGGTGGTCGCCGGTCTGCTCGGCACGATCCTCGGCGGCTGGCTCGGCGACAAGTTGCGTCCGCGCTTTGGCGGAGCCTACTTCCTCGTCTCCGGCTGCGCCATTTTGGCGGCGTTTCCCGCCACGGTGATGATGCTGCGGACGCCGTTCCCCGGCGCGTGGGCCTTCGTTTTCCTCGCGGTTTTTTTCCTCTTTTTCAACACCGGCCCGGCCAATACCGCACTCGCCAACGTCACCTCGCCGGCGGTGCGCTCGACCGCCTTTGCCATGAACATTTTCGTCATCCACGCCTTCGGCGACGCCATCTCGCCGCCGCTCATCGGCTGGATCGCCGGGAAGTCCTCGATGAATACGGCCTTCTACCTCGTGTCCCTCGTGATGATCGTCGCCAGCGCCTTCTGGCTCATCGGCACCCGCTACCTCGCCCGCGACACCGCCGCCGTCACGGCTTTGGAAAAAACGGCGTCGTCCTGAGCGGTCAGCCCTCCACGTTTTGCGCGGAGAGCGCCTCCCACTCGGCGGTCAGGCGCTCGAGCGATTGGCTCACGGACATGGATTCGCGGTTCAGATTCATCGCGGAACCGCCGGCCTCGTAAGTCTCGGGCTTTTCCAATTCGGCGGTGATCTGCTGCTGCCGGGATTCCAGCGCGGCGATCTGCATTTCGAGCGAGGCCACCTTGGCGTCGTGCTCTTTTTTGATGCGGCTCTTCGCCTGCCGCTCGTCGGCCTCCGCGCGTTTCTGCTCCTTGGATTTCCGCGGCGTCGGCGCGTTGCCTCCGGCGGAGGAGGACGCGGATTCTTTCGGCGCAGCCGGCTGAAAGTTCGCGAGCTTTTCCCCGGCGGTGAGCGCGGCGCGCTCGGACGTGGCTTTGGATTTATCCAGGTAATACTGATAGTCGCCGGCGTACGGCGTGAGCTTTCCGGCGCTGATGTGCAGGACGGTGCGGGCCATCGCGCGGATGAAATGCACGTCGTGGCTGATGAAGATGAGCGTGCCTTCGTACTGCTGGAGCGCGCC
>JAYWEB010000397.1:0-19519 GCA_043779575.1 Chthoniobacter sp.
GCGCTCAGCGTGCCGATGAGGCGGGTGCGGTCGTTCTCTTTGTCGGGCCGGGTTTTCTCGTGCTTCTTGATGATGTCGCGCTCGTAGTCCTCGATGTGGCAGACGGCGGCGAGGCCCGTCTGCACATGCGCGCCCATGCGCTGCTGGTAGAGGTAAAGGCACGGCTCGGTCTCGCGGATGAGCGCGCCGTTTTTCTGGAGAGCGAGAAAGTTTTCGCGCGCCTTTTCATACACGGCGTCGCTGTAGGGATCGGTGTCCGGCGGCAGGTCGATCTCCGCGCGATCGACGTGCAGCAGCGAGTGCGGCTGGCCCGCGGCGAGGGCGGCGGATTCCTCGCGATCGACGACGTCGTAGGGGACGCAGGCGACTTCGGCGACGAGCGCGGGCGCGGGGCGGAGACCGGTGAAGGCTTGGATGCGGAGCATAGGGCGGAGAGGAAAGGGGATTCGCCAGCGCGGCGCAAGCGGCGAGCGTGCGCCCCGCAGCGGCCCCGTAGCGCAGGCGTCTCCGCCTGCCGTAGCGCATGCGTCCCGCTTGCCCCGCGCGCGGCTGCGGAGCGCGCATCGCACTTCGCCAACATCCCCGCAGCGACCGCTGAGGCAGGCGGGACGCGCTGCGCTACGGCAAGCCGGAGGCTTGCGCTACGACTCGCGAGGACGCCGCCGCTCAGTTCACGTAAGCCGCTTCATTCGAAAACAGCAGCGCCTGCGCGAAGGTCTCCCACGCAGTCAGCGGCCGCCGGTCCACGATTTCGCCCTCGTTCTGGATCGCCTTGGTCCCGCTGCCGTTCTTCTTCGCCTCGGCCCGCTTGGCCACGATCTTGGCCGTCAGTTTGAGTTCGCTGGCGATGCTGCCGAGCTGCGGCTGGACCTTCGCTTCGCTGCCGACAAATTGCAGCGCCAACTGGATTTCCGCCGCCTTCGGATTGCGCTGAAAAACCACGCGGTAGAGCGCGATGACGCGCCCCAGATCGTCGCGCGCTCCCGCCACTTCCGGCCGCGCCATGACCCGCCGCGCCACGTCCACCGCCATCGCGCTATTCATCAGGAAGAGCGCCTGCTGCGGGACGATGCTCGTGGTGCGTTTGCTGTTCGTCATGTCCGGGTCGCTGAAGTCGAAGCTCTGCATCAGCTCGGGGAGATTGCCGCGGTCGATGTAGCCATAGACGGAGCGGCGGTAGCTGTACGGTTCCTCGGTGAGATTCACCGGCTGGCCGCCCACGGTGCGGTCGAGTTTGCCGCTGATCGCGAGCAGCGAATCCCGCATCGCCTCGAAGTCGAGCCGGCGGATGTTCGCGCGCCAGAGCAGCCGGTTTTGCGGGTCGATCACCTCGTAGTCCGGGATGGTATTGCTGCTCACCTGATAGACGCGCGAGAGCATGATCACGCGGTGGAGCTGCTTGATGGACCAGCCCGTTTCCACGAAATGCGCGGCGAGATAGTCGAGCAGTTCGGGGTGCGAAGGCGGCTCGCTTTGCGTGCCGAGATCGTCGGGCGTGGGGACGAAACCTTCGCCGAAATGGTGCATCCACACGCGGTTCACGAGCACCCGCGCGGTCAGCGGGTTGGTCTTGCTGGCGATGCACTGCGCGAGGTCGAAGCGTCCGCTGCTGTCCTTCGGGAAAGGCACCGCGCCGCCGGCGGGCGAGAGCACTTCGAGGAAGCGGCGCGGGACGATTTCGCCGCGCGTCTCCGCCTGGCCGCGGAGGAAAACGGGGGAGTCTTTCGGTCTCGCCGTGTCGGCGATGGTCATCGCGCGCACCGGGACGCCGGGGTGGGTGAGCAGCAGTTCGTTGATCTTCGCGGCGCTTTGGCCCGCGCGGTTGGCAAATTTCCGCGGCCCCCGGTTCGCCATTTCGCGGAAGCGCTCCATGCTCAGGCCGCCGCCCGGTTCCAGCTTGTAGGGCATCTCCAGGAGCTGCGCCACGGCGGGCTCGAAGCCGGGCAGCGGCAGGGCGTGCGCCGCCGCCGCCGCTTTGAAAAACTCCGCCGCCCGCGGCTGCAGGCTGGCGAAAAGCGTGTTGTAGATCGCCGCCACATCGTCCAGCGACTGCGGCTTGGCGTCCTTCAATGCCGCGACGACGAGCGGGTTCACGCCGGCCTTCGGGGATTTGCGGCGCTCTTTTCCGCCATCCGCCGGCGGCGTGGCGGCGGCGCTGAAGTCGGCGATGAGCCCCGGCGCTTTCGCCGCGAAATCCGCGGGGTCGAGATCCATGAGCGCGCGGAACGGCGCGAAGACCGGATCGGTCGGGCGCACATTGCGGGCGACGTCCTGCGCGAGATCGGGGTCGAGCTTGCGCTGCTTCATCAGCTCATAGGCCGCCTTCATGTCGGCGGTGCTGGCATTGCCTTTCCGGGCGCGGCCCGCCAGCACGTAGCCGGTGGGATCCGCGCGGAATTTCGCCGTCTCGTCCGCCAGCGCCTTGTAGTAGCCGTCGCGGATTTCCTGCTCCAGCGTGTCCAGCTTGCCGTGAAAATCGGTGAGCTGATCCAGCGCCGGCATGGCGATCACCGGCTGCTCGCCCGGCTCCATGATGCTCGAAAAAACGCCGTGCAGCGCGTAGTAATCCTTCGTCGGAATCGGGTCGAACTTATGATCGTGGCAGCGCGCGCACGACACCGTCAGGCCGAGGAAACCTTTGCACACCGTGTCGATGCGGTCATTGATCACATCGTTCGCGCTGTTGAACCGCTCGCCGACCGTGATGAAGCCGAGCGCCGCGAGCCGCGGGTCGTCGGGCGAGATGTCCGGCAGCCGGTCCGCCGCGAGCTGCTCGACGATGAACTGATCGTAAGGCTTGTCCTCATTGAAAGCTTTGATCACGTAGTCGCGATAGGTCCACGCGTAGGGAAAGCGGTAGTCCATCCGCCCGTTGTTACCCGTGCCGCCGATGGTGTCGGCATAGCGCGCCGTATCGAGCCAGTAGCGGCCCCAGCGCTCGCCGTAGGCTGGCGCGGCGAGCAGCCGGTCCACCACTTTGGCAAAGGCCTTCGGCGACTCGTCGCTGACAAAATCCGTCACCTCCTGCGGAGAAGGCGGCAGGCCCGTGAGGTCGTAAGTCGCGCGGCGGAGCAGCGCCTCCTTCGTCGCGTCGGGCGAGGGGACCATGCCTTTCTCCTCGATCTTCGCGAGGATGAAAGTGTCCACCGCCGTCCGGCACCACACGCGGTTCTTGACCGCCGGCAGCGCGGGCTTTGCCACCGGCTGATAAGACCAATGCTGGCGGGCTTGGGCGGTCAGCCCCGTGAGCTTGCTCTTCCCAGCATCCATGCGCGGATCGGGCGCACCCATTTTCACCCACTCGGTCAGCGCCGCGATCTGCTCGTCCTTTAACTTGCCGCCCTCCTTGGTCGGCGGCATTTGCAAATCCTTGTCCGCATAGTTGACCGCCTTGAGCAGCGGGCTGGCCGCAGGATCGCCGGGCTTGACCGCCGGGCCGTCCTCGCCGCCTTTGAGCACACCGTCGCGCGTGTCGAGGGTCAGTCCGCCCTTCGACTTGCCGTTTTCGAGGCTGTGGCACTTGTAGCAGTTATCCGCGAGGATCGGGCGGATCTTGCTCTCGAAAAACGCCGCCTGTTCCGCCGTGGGCTCCGCCGTCGCCGCGCCGAAAGCGGGTGCCGCCACGCCTGCAAGAGCGAGGAGGAGGAGGCCGGTGGACCCCATCGACCCCAAGCTCAGTTGCAAGGCATACGGGCTAGGCGTTGCGTTCATGGGTGCGAAGCGAGCGACGCCGCAAACAGAAGGCGGCACCAGCTAAGAGGAGAACGACCGACGACGGCTCTGGAACAGACTGCACATTGGAACTGAAGATGCCGCTGGCCGAGGCGATGGTCGCTCCGTCGATGGTCGTGCCATTCGAACCAAGCACGAAGTTCGCCCCGCCGGGAGGCGTGGAAGCGTCAGGGAATTGATTGCTCCAGTCTGGAGTGCCGCTGAAGGCATAGGTGTCGAAGCCATTGACGGAAAGGGGGCCGCCGCTACCGCCGACTTGGGTGAATTCGACGTGGTAGGATACGGCAAATGAGGAAGAGGTAATGTCTCCGCCAAGGGCGTCGGCGTTGCTCAGACTCATGGTTCCCATCGTCGTGGAACTGACGAGATATGCCCAGTCGTAGGAATGCGTGGCGTCGATAAAGAGGGGCGTCTCGCTGGCCACCGAGAGGCTCAGAATCTTGGTATTCACGGCGTAGGAAGGCAGGCTGATACCGAAGTCCGGCTCGGTGAAACGCTCCATGCGCAGCACGGCACCACCGGCCAGCGCACCCTCGCCGAAGAACTGCTCGGGGGCCGCGAAGCGCGCGGCGGAGTTGAAGCCGGGAAAGAAGAAATTGTTGGGGATGGGCAGCCCGCCGGAGCCGCCGCCGAGGAAGATGCTGGATTTCACGCCGCCGGGGTTTTTCTTGGCGCTAATGTCAATGCCGGGAATCGGCTGAGCCGCGCCAAAGGCTGCGATGGTGGAGGCGAGCAGGGTCGCCGCGATGAGGGATACGCTGAGGGTCAGGGATTTGCTGGGTTGTTGTGATTTCACATCTGGTGGGTTGTTGTTTGGTTGTTTGACTGATGAGAGAAATAGAAACGGCTAGCTTGGCTCCGCCATTTTGAAAGACCGGGCGTTCACGTTGTTCAGCGTGACTTAGGCGATGACGTCCTTCACCACGCTGCCGAAGTTGTCCGTGAAGCGGAAGTCGCGGCCATTGTAGCGATAGGTCAGCTTTTTGTGATCGAAGCCCAGCAGCGCCAGGATCGTGGCGTGAAAGTCGTGGATGTGGACTTTGTTTTCCGCCGCGCGCGCGCCGAACTCATCCGTCGAGCCGTAAGTCGTCCCGCCTTTCACCCCGCCGCCGGCCATCCACGCCACCATCGCGCGGCCGTTGTGATCGCGGCCCGGCGATTCGTTGCCGTTGCGGTCGCGCACCACGGTGCGGCCAAATTCGCCGCCCCAGATGACGAGCGTGGAGTCGAGCAGCCCGCGTTGTTTCAAGTCCGCCAGCAGCGCCGCCGCCGGGCCGTCCACCGCGCCGGCCTGCCGTGCCAGCGCTTCATCGAGCCGGTTGTGATGATCCCACCCGCCCGCGCTCACCTGCACGAAGCGCACCCCGCGCTCCACCAGCCGCCGCGCCACCAGCATCTTCGCGCCCAGATCGCCGCCGCCACCCTTCATGCCGGCTTCGTTGAGCCCATACATGGCGCGCGTCGCCGTGGATTCCTTCGTGATGTCGAACGCCTCGGTCGCCTCCGTCTGCATTTTGAAAGCCATCTCAAACGCCTCGATGCGCGCCTCGAGCTGCGCGTCCTTTTGCAGCGCCGCGGCGTGCATGTCATTGAGCTGATGCACCAGATCAAGCTGCCGCCGCTGCCGGTCCGGCGTGGTGAACTGGTTGCTGATATTCAGCAGCACTTCATCCAGCTTCATCTTCGGGCTGTAGTTCACATTGCACCCCTGGAAAACCCCCGGCAGGAACGACGCCTGCCGCCATTCCGGCTTCCCGCCCAGCGTCACAAAGCCCGGCATGTTCTGATTCTCCGAGCCCAGCCCATACACCACCCACGAACCCATCGACGGCTTCGGCAATTGCAGCGACCCCGTGTTCATAAACCGCTGCGCCACGTCGTGCGCCGGGATGTCCGTCCATATCGAGCGGATGATCGCCATTTCATCCACATGCTCGCCGAGCTTCGGGAAAACGGAACTCACCGGGATGCCCGACTTGCCCATCGGCGTGAACTTGAACGGCGACCCAAACGCCACGCCCTGATGCCCCGGAATCGTCTTCCCGTCGAACTTCGTCAGCTCCTCTTTCGGGTCCCACGTGTCCACCTGCGACGGCCCGCCTTCGGCGAAAATGTGGATCACCGCCTTGGCCTTCGCCGGCCAATGCGCGGCGTGCGGAGCCAGCGGCTTCAGCGAAGTGGCCGGCCCTGCCTCCGCGCGCAGATCGAGCCCGAGGATCGACGCCAGACTCAGCGCCCCCATACCCATGCCGGTGCGTTCGAGAAACTGCCGTCGCGTGAAGATCATGTTGTCCAGCGAAAGCGAATGTTCGCGGCGATACTTGTCCGAGCAGGAGCAGGCAGGATCGGTGTTCATAAGGGAGTTGGTTGCCGGTGAAGATGGTGCAAGTGGGCCGCAGCGGCAACGACTGAAATGGGCGCGGATAGAGGGATAGGTCATCTATCAAAAAAACCTCTCGTGCCCAAAGTTAGCGCAGCGCTTTGGGAACGTGCGCGGGTGGCGAAACTCCGTTTCGGTGGCGGGCGGGTGACGGTGGGGACCGCGTTCGAGGTCGTCGTGCGTCGGCAGGGAGACGGAGTCTCGCAGGACCGAGCGTTCCCAAAGCGCTGCGCTAACTTTGGGCACGAGAGGGCGAAACGAGGGGCAAAATAATCAATTGAATTGATGCTGTGCAAATCCGGTCACATCCTCCATGAAAGCCCCTGCACCTCGTCACCGCAGGGTCTCGCGCTCCGCGACCCGCAGGCGGGGCGGCGCGCAGTGAAGCACCGGCTTTCCCGATCCGCAGCAGCCCAAAACCAACCACGCACCCTAGAAAGCAACCACCCATGAAACTCACCCTCACCGCCACCCGCGTCGCGCTCCTCGCGGCCCTCTTGCTCGGCCTCTGCGCCGGCCACGCCTCCGCCCAAGGGCGTCAGACCTTCCCGATCCCCGGCGTCGATATCATCGTGCGAAAGAAACCCGGCGGGAATGCCATGCGCGTCACGCCGGGCCAGACCGGCACGTTTGTCTTCGAGCACCTCGCCGCGGGGCAATACACGCTCTCGGTCGAGCCGCCGCCGTCGCAGAACAAAACCTTCATCAACACCAGCCGGTCGAACATCAAGCATGGCATCGCGGTGGTGGGTGGCCTGCAGGTGGTGACGGTCACCGTGCAGGCCGGCACGCAACCCGCCTCCACGGACATCGCCATCACCGCCGCCCAAGGCAAGATCACCGGCACGGTGACCTCCGCCCCCCTCGCCGCCGCGCCCCAGCCCGCCGCCCCGAAGTAACCGCCTCCCTCTTCCCCTCTCCGGGTGCTCGCCCCGCCTCCGCGGCGCCCGGATTGTCATTGATCCCAGGAGGCTCACCGGCGCAACGTCGCCTTTCATCCCAAAGACCCATCCCATGACCAAATCAACCCGCCCGACCACATTCCGCACCCGCGCCTTGAGCGCCGCACTCCTCACCCTCGGCTGCTCGCTCGGCGTGAGCCTCACGCCCGCCATGCTGGCCGCCGGCGATCCGCCGTCCCCGACCACCCAGGCGCTGCCGGCCACGGGGATAAAACACAACGCCAAGCAGGGCGAGGCGATCATCCAGGCCGACAAGGACGCGGTGGAAGCCGATGAGATGGCGATCTCCAAATTCGAGATGGGGCTGACTCCCGCCACGGCCAAACTCCCGGCGAACCAAAAGAAGCTCGCCGCCTTGAAGGCCACCCTGAAGGCCGATCAGCAGAAGCTGCACGCCGACCAGGCCCGGTTCGACGACCCGCCGAAAAAGAAGTGAGCGCCGCCTTCCTGCCCGGCGGAGCGGCCCTCCGGCCCTGAGGGGCGACGGCGCATGCCGGATGACCCGACGCGACTGACGGCGGATGCGGCATTTTCGTATGCCTGCCACCGGTGTGGCCGGTGCTGTCACGACAAGCTGATCCAGGTCAATCCCTACGAGATCGCCCGTCTCGCGCGCCATCGCGGCCTGGGCACCACGGAGTTCATCGCCACGCATCTCGACGCCCTGCCGCATCTGCGGCGGCAGGAGGACGGCGCGTGTGTGTTTTTCGGCCCGGAGGGCTGCACCGTCCACGCGGACCGCCCGCTCGTCTGCCGCATCTATCCGCTGGGGTCGCGGATGCCGGGCGACGGCACGGTGGAGTATCACCAGTTCGCAGGGCATCCCGAGAGCGCGGGTGTTTTTGGAAAGGACGGCACCATCGCCGCCTACCTGGCGCAGCAGCAGGCGGAGGACTTCCTGCGCGCGGCCGCCCGCTACCGGGCCGTGCTGCAGCGGATCTACGACGCGTGGCGCGCGTCGCCCCCGCCACCGGGAAGCGCCGACGCCGATGAGAGCGCAGCCGCCGACGGCGATCCCGCGCCCGACTTGCTCGATCTCGACCGGGCCGTGGCCGAGGAGTGCGCGCGGCGGCAAATACCGGAGCCGACGGATCTCGAGGAGCGCATGGCCCTGCATCTGGCCGCGATCGAACAATGGCTGGCGCGGCAGGGCGAAAGCGTCTCGGCAAAAGAAGAAACCGAAGCGCGCCACGAAAAGGCTCGGTCGAGTTGATTCGCCTCGTTTTCCACCCTCGTGACCAAGCTCCCGCTTGGTCACGCCCTTGGCTTGGAAGCTCTGCTTCCACGGGTTGGCAGCGGAGGGAGCGCGCCCGGTCGAGCCACGCCGCCGAAGCAGAGCTTCGCAGCCAAGTGCGTTCCCAAAGCGCTGCGCTAACTTTGGGAACGAGAGGGCACGAGAGGGCGGTCACGAGGGGGAGTAAAATGGGGCGCTTCATAAGCTCGGCGAATGTGGGGAAACGACGCGCCATCCCCAGCGAAATCCCGCCGGATAAATAACGCCCACACCCGCTGGGTGAGGTGGGTCGGATGAGGGTGGCCCTCGCCAGTTCTTGCATCCGCGTAAGCTGCGTCATCCGCGGTCCTTGCCATCGCCGTTCCTAGGTTAAAAGGAGATCGAGACGCCGAAAGTGACGATCTGATTCGCAAACCGGTTGAGCGTGGCATCCGGGCGACTCTCGTCGGCATTGGTTCGTTGGAGATGATTCCGATCCGAGCAAAACAGCGCCACCCGCTCCGACCACGCATAGTCGATTCGCACCTCGAAGGCATATTGCTGGGTGGTCAGGGTCTGGCTGGCGAGATCCAAATTGGCGGGACGACTGCGGAACCGAACCCATTCCGGTTCGGCCGCGATTTTAAATTTCCAGCGCGCTGGTTCCCAGCGCAGTTCCACCCGTGCGGCGAGCACAGTCGCGTCATAGTAGCCGTTGGTGAGATCCCCGTTGTATCCGCCACTCAGCTCCGCCTCCGCGTACCAGGCGCTGCCCAATTTGCATTCCAAACCCGCGAACCCGCGGCCTTCCAGCGTCTGCAAACCGCGCGGATTGATGGCTGCTTCACTGTCGGGCAGGCGGTTGCGATAACTTTGATAATCCCAGTTCGTCCCAACGGTCCATTGCAGATTGTCCGTCACCTTCCTCGCCAACTCAGCCTTCGTCGTGATCTGGAGATTGTTTGGAAACCGCGCGTCGAACATCTGGTAATCTGCGCCACCCACCCACGTCAGCGTCTCTTTCTCGGATAGGCTCTTCTCCCATTTCCAACCAGCGCCGCCGCTCCATCCGGGCTCCGAACGGAGTGACGCACGCTGCAGCAGACCGCTGTCAATCGGTTCCCGAAAGCGCGCCCCGCGGATGTCGAGAGTGAGCTTCGTATCGTCGTCGTCGAAGACCTGCCACGCGAGGCCCGGCTGGAAGCGGTATTCGTCCAACTGATTTTCCTCAAAATAGGTTTTCCAACCGCCGATGAAAGTCGCTGCCAGGCTCCCAATGCCGCATTGCAAGGGCCTGGCCACCCGGAGGCCGGAATCTTGAAACCACGCGCCGGTGGGGTGTTCGCGATGCGCATTCACCTCGAAAATGTTCGACTCATAACCCGCCGCCATCCACAAGGTCCATTTCGTTGCCTTGTCAGAAAAAACGTCATCTACCGAAGTTTCATCGTCACCGTTTCCCGCCGGCGCGGTCAGCTCCGAGGCTGCTTTCAGCACGAGGGCACCCACCATGAGGACTGTCACGAAAACCCATCCAGCCAGCCAACGCACGCGACTACCGGCGGGGCATCTGGCGAAAACAATCACGGGTTTTCTCAACGGAAAATTTGGCCTGTCGCTACGGCATCCGGGCAAATCGCGTTTGAACATGTCATCGGGGTTAGAGAAAGCGTACGGGCGGCATAGAGCCCCAGTTATACATGAGTCGGGCGTGGTCATTGAATGAAATTTCTGTCATCTCCCGCCAACTGAATCAGTCTTGCAAGAGCCGGATTACAAACGGCAAGAAGAGCTGAGGCAGCCAGTTTTTCAGGGAAAAAGGGCCTCTCCAAAGCACCCGTGGCGCGGCCTTAGCAGCGGTGCTTCGAGGCGGGATGCACTGGCCGGTCGCCGCGCCGCTTCGACTTCGCGATTGCACGCCGGGCAACAGGCTTCTAGCATCGCCGTCCGCGCTTAATCCTTTGACCAATGATGAAACATCTGTTCGCCGCCGTCCTTGCGTGCCTCGCCGTATTCACACCCCCGCTGGCCGCGGGCGCGGACGATCCGCCGCCGGCCGGCGTGCCGCAGGGCATCGTGGTCCGCACGACTGAGAACGTCACCAGCGGCGGTTGGGTTTATCTGTTAAAGCAATGCCAGGAGCGGGGCCTCGGGCGCATCGACCTGCTGGTCAAACAGGACGAGGACAATTTCCATTCCGCGCGCACCGGGCAGACGCTGCAATCCGGTGAATTGCTGGTCGCCCTGCCCGGCGAGCGGACGGCGGCGGGCTGGGAGAATTCCGACTGGCTGAAGGAGATGCTCGCCCGCGCGAAGGAACTGAAAATCGAAGTCTGGGCCTGGTGGCCGTGCTTTCACGATTCCCGGATGGCCACGGCCTTCCCGCACGCGGCTTACGAAAGCAGCCGGGGTGAAAAATTTGTGGATGCCGCCGATCCCGCCGTGCAGGCGCGGCAGGAGGAGCTGCTGGCGAAACTGCTGAACAGCTACCCGTTTGACGGAGTATCGCTGGACTGGCTGCGCTACAACACCTGGCCGGATGGTTCCCGCGGGCCGCTGGGCGAGACGTTCGCCCGGCGCTACCATTTCACCTGGGAGCCGGGCACGCTGGACAATGACTACACCAAGGCCCGCTGGTACGAGCTGCGCGCCACGACCATCGCCAACTGGGTGGAGAAAACGACGCTGGCCCTGCGCGAGCGCCATCCCGGCGTGCGCTGGGGTGCTTTCCTGCTGCCGCCACAGTTCACCGAAGCGAGCCAGAATTATCCGCTGCTCGGTAGCGCGGGCTTGGATTTCCTCCAGCCGATGGGCTATTGGACGGATTGGAAACAGCCGCCGCAGTGGGTCGGTGAGGCGATCATCGCCCCATTTTCCCGCGCACCCGCAAACGGCACGGCATACTGGCCGGTGCTGGGTATCGACAGCCCGGTGGCCGAAATTCCCATCGCCTTGCGCAGCCTGCCGGCTGAGGCCCTCGCCGGCCTCTCGTGGTTCACCTACGGCACCTGGGAGCAAAAGACCTTCGACAAAGTGCGCGACCTGCGCGCCGCCCAGGCCGTGCCGGGCACGCCTGCGCGGCCCAAATCGCCACCCACCGGCATCCCCGCGATGAAGCGCGCGCAGCCCAAGGAGTTCCTTACGGACTCCTCGGTCTGGAGCATCGTCTGCCTCGGCGAGCTGTATCGGCGCGGCGCACTGGCCGACCGCAGCAGCGATCCGGTCTGCCCGGTCCTCGCCTTCCACACCTTTGCAGAGAGCGAGGCGGGCGGGCAGACTTACCTCTACAAGTGCAGCACCGCATATCTCGACGCGCTCTTGAAAACCATCGCCGCCGCCGGCTTCAACGTCATCCCCATCTCGCGGCTGCAAAGCTTTCTCATCACCGGCGATTCCGTCACCGACCACTCCTCCATGCTGCCGCCCCGTCCGCTGGTGCTCACGCTCGACGACGGTTCGCAGAGCGTTTTCAAACTCTTCTACCCGCGCGCCGTAAAATACCGGTTCCCCTTCACCTTGGCGTTGGTCACCAGCTGGCTGAGCGAAACCGCCGCCAGCGACCACGCCACCGACGAACCGGGCAAATCCGACCCCACCATGACCTGGGCGGAAGCGAAGACCATGTTCGAGAGCAACCTTGCCGAAGTCATCTCGCACTCCGACGGGCTGCACTACATGGCCACGGATTTGCCTGGCAGCGATGAAGCCGCGCCCGCGGAGACGATCCGGCAATTTCTGCTCGAAAAAAACCGCGTCGAGACGGAGGCGGAATACGAGTGCCGCATCCGCCTCGATATGATCACCAGCAGGCGCAAGCTCGTCGAACACGGCTTCCGCCCACCGAGCATTTTCTGCTGGCCCTACGGTGAGTGGACCCGCACGGCCAAGAGCATCGGTCGGCAGACCGGCTTCACGCATTTCCTCGCATTCGAAACGCCGCCCATTTTCGTCTCCCGCGACAGCGCCGCCGGCGGCGACCTGCCGCGGGTTTCGGTCCTGCGCTGGGATGAGCTGACACCGCTGACCTTCCCGTCCGACAAAACGGAGGCGCAGGCTTGGTGGCTGGCCTTTCTCAAAGTCGCGCGCCAATCCCAGAGCCGGGCGCTCATGGCCGCCGCCCTCGCCCAGCTCGCGCCGGAAAATGTGGATCACCCGCAAGCCGAAATCACCCGCGCCGCCTGGGAGATGCTCAATGGCCACACCGGCACCGGCGCGGAACGCCTCCTGCGGCTCCGGCGCGCCTTTCCTTTCGATGCCAACGTCCTCGCCGCGATCGACGCCGCGCTCGCGCTCTACGCCCCCGGCCCACAACCGAAATAGCCATGTTCGACTACGATTTCAGCGACCTGCTGCGGACGCTCTTCGAGCACTGGTGGAGCGAATTCACCGACCTCGGCGACTGGCCCGGCGGCACCATCCAGTCCATCGCGGAATACATCGACCTCTACCCGCTGGTCGTGTGCCTGCTCTGGTCCATTTACGGGCTGAATTCACTCGTCCGCTCCTTCTGGAAACAACCCGCACCCCAGCGCCTGCCCGGCTACACCGTGCTGGTGCCGTTCTTCGCGGAACCCACCGGGGCCGTGCGCACGGCCCGCAGTCTCGATCAGATCCATCCGGCCCCCGAGGAAATCCTCCTCATCGACGATGGCAGCCCCGCCGGCAGCGGGGCGGACATGCTCGACCTAGCGACCCTGCCGCCCCGCACCCGGATCATCCGCCTCGCCGCCAATGCCGGCAAAGCCGCGGCGCTCAACGCGGCGCTGCACGAAGTGCGTTCCGAAGTGGTCGTCTGCCTCGACGCCGACACCATCATTCATACCCCGAGTCTGGACCCGATCCTGGCCCGGTTTGCCGCCGACTCAGCCGTGGCTGCGGTGACCGGGAAAATCTGGCCGGCGGAGAACCGCTCGCTGCCGCAGCTCATGCAGGCGCTCGATTATCTCGCCGTCATCGGACTGGTCAAAAACGCCGAGAACCAGTGGGGCGGATTGATGACTGTCTCCGGCGCGTTCGTCGCCTTTCGCCACGCCGCGCTCGTCGCAGTCGGCGGCTGGAACGAACGCACCGCCGCCGAAGATATCGACCTGTCCTGGCGGCTCCAAGGTGCTGGCTGGCGCGTGGCCTACGAGCAGCGCTGCATCGCGCTGGCCGAAATGGTGCCGACTTGGCGCGGGCTGTGGCGGCAGCGCCGGCGCTGGAGCCGCGGCCTCGGGCGCACCGTGCGCGAGCAGTTCACCGGCGCGCTGCAGGCCGGCGCGACCCACGTCCCCGTGTGCCTCCTCACCATCCTGGGCGTCGGCTGGCTCTGGGCCTCGCTGGCCACCGGCGCGCTACGCCTCGGGGCGGCGGCTCTCGCCGTTGCCCATGGCGAACACGCCGCCCTCGCCATCCTGCTCAACCATCTCCTCATTTACGCCAGCATCTGCTTCGTTTTTTTCCTCGTCCAACTCCTCATCGCCACGCTCCTGGATCACGCCCGCTGGCGGCTCTATCCGCTGCTGTTCCTCGTCGCGCCGCTCTATCCGCTCTACTTTTGGGCCGTCTCGCTGACCACCTTCGTCGTCGGCTTTCCGGAGGGCCTGCTCCGGCGCGACCGCGGGCGCTGGCAGCGGACCCTGCGTTCGGTCGAGCTGGCGACCGACACTGCCCCGGGAGCCTTGCGCTGATATCATCTCCCAGCGATGAAGCACCTCTCCCTTCTCTCCCTCCGCGTAGCCCTGCTGGCCATCGCGCTCTACGCCGTCTCCAATGCGCTCAAAGAACTGCTCGAACAGGACGATGACCTTCTCGACGCCATGTTATTGGTCTTCATCAACGTGCTCATCGCCGCCGTTTGCTGGTCGCTCGGCTGCTGGCAACCGGTGCCCCGGCGGACCCGGTCGGTCTCCGCCGACCTGACCTGACGGGACCTTGCTTCGCCGCCCGCGGAGCGCCTCTCGGAGGTTTCGCCGCCGCGCCTCTTGCACTGGGTCAGTCGTCGGTCCCCGCGGGTTTCAAAAGGCGTGGTGTTTTAACGCGAGTCATAGGATGGCGGCGAATGTAGGAGGCGGGCGGAACGCGCGCAACGGCTCCGTGGGCAGAGGCGGTGGGAGCGTAGGGGCTCTGCCCGCCCGGCATCCGCGTGAACTGATGCGGCAGCGGGTGGGTGTCCTGCACGCCGAAGCCCTTCATCAGCACGCGCCGGTCGTCCGCCTTGCCGTCGCCGTTTTTGTCATCGAGATGGAAAATCTCCGGCCCTGCGCCACGATCGCCCCGCGCCCGAAAGCCATGCCATCGTTCCGACCGGAGCATCGCCGACTCCCAACCGAACGGGAGCCAGGGGATCCTGCGGAGTAAAGGCGGTCTTACCCTAAGAAGCCCGGACGTCCGGAGCCGGTGGCGAAGCGGGGACGAATGTGGTTCATCGTCCGCGCGTGATTTTCCGCGGCGACGGCGCTGCCGCGTCCGCTGGGTCCGGCACCGTCCGCCAAGCCCGGAGCCTGCCAGAAAGTGGGCATGGCACTTTGCCCCCAGAGCGGCAGGGAAGCCTTCTTGCGACTGGCCCGCGGTTTGATGAAAGAGAGATGGGAAGTCATAAGGTATGGGTCTGGGTTAAGTGTGGCTTAGCTACGCTGGGTCCGGCGCGGACGGCGCGTAAGGAGCAAGGCACCCAGGCCGAGCATGGCTCCGGCAGCTGGTTCGGGGACCAGTGATCCGGTGACGGCGATGTAGAGTGGGTCGGGATCGAAAGCATCCGGGAGAAACGTGCTGTTCGGATTCATGCCGAGGAGATTGCCCACGCTGGGCCGGGCCAGGGTCCCACCTGGATCGCTGAAGACGACCGGCCCATTCAGGGCAAAGGTGCCGGCAGTGTTGATCCGATCTCCTGGTTGCATGTTCGCGATTTGGATTTCGTCGATCAGCGTGCTTAGAGGCAGGCCGAGGGAGGACAGATCGAAGGAGGTGGCAAAGGCCCCCTCGCCGACTGGCGCCGTTTGGGAATAGAGGCTAAAGGCATCCACGGCCCGGTAATACCACATCGAGTAACCGTCGCCCGTCACGTGGACCCGAACCATCTGTCCTTCCGATGAGGTGGCGTCGCTTCCCGATTCATAGATTAGGAACTCATCCCCCGGTCCATTGGCCAAGCTCCGTCCGCCGGACCAAGTAATGGAAATGCCATGCCGAATTAGTGACCCGTTGTTCCCGGACGGAAGGTTGACAGCCGACGAGAAAAGGGATGGTGAATTGGGTACTGGGTTGATCTGGACAAGGCCGTGCTGGGTATTGGCCTGCACGCCGAGGGTCAGCGTGTGATTGTAGCCGGGCAGGCCTGTGAATCCGGTATTGGCGCTGCCCGTGGGGTTGCTGTTTTCGAAACCTACCGACCTTGTGATGTTTATGGGCAGGCCCGCACTGAACTGTGCCCCGCCGAGGTTCACCCCATTGCCGATCAGTCCGAGGATGTTGGGTGTCTTATCCTGGTCCCAGGAATAACCGGCGAAACTAAAGGTCGCGGCCGAGGCAAGATTTGCCTGAATGGCGACCGCGAGAAGGCCCGCGCGGAAGGCGGATGGCGCGAACCCCCTGTGGGTGGACGCTTTGGTGATGGCTTGCGAAGTCATGGTGCGCACTGCACTGCAAACACCGTGCCAATCGAGTCGCGCACAAATTGCTGGCGCGCGAACGTCCCCGCAAACCACCCAACCCCAAGCAAACACCACACCTGCAATGCAACCCTTGCCCACCCGTCGCTGGGGAGCGACGGCTACCGGGTTTCCAGTTTGAAAATCAGTCCGTCGAGGACGGCGTCGGCTTTCAGTTTGATCCGGCGTCCTTCGGTGATCGGGTCTTCGGGAGGGAGGCGCTTGAGCATCGTGGCGATGCTCTCGGCGGAGCGGGCGCTGGTGGCTTTGAGTAAGTCGTCCACGGCTGCGGCCACCGACGTCGCGGGCGTGGCCTTCTCGCCATTCGGGCCGCTTTCGAGAAAGTGCGCCGCCGATTCCGCGCCGATCCGGATGTGCCACTTGTCATCATTGGCAAAATAGACTGCGAGCGCGCCGCGTCTGGCCACGGCGAGGCGCGCGGCCTCTTTCTCGAGCCAGGCGTCGAGCGGCCCGCCCTCCGCGGCGGCGGGTGGTTTTGCATACACGCGCGCCGCGAGCTTGACGCCGGTGAAGCGCTCGAAGTTCACCAGCTTGTAGTTGAAGTGTTTCGCGCGGTCCCACTCGGCGGGGAGGATTTTGTCGGGATCGTCGAACGGCGCATCCGGCCCCGGCTCGCGCGGACCCGAGTAGCGGCTCGCTTTCGCCACGAGCGCGGTGAAGGTCGCCTCATCCGCGCGGAACGCCTGCGCGGCCGCACCGAGGCGCAGGATTTTCACGCGCATCGTGTCGCCCTGCTGGATTTTCGGCAGCAGCTCCAGCCCGCGCACCACGCGGCCAAAGACGTTGTGCTGGTAGTTCAGCCGATGCTGCGCGCTGAGCATCAGGCAAAACTGCGAGCCGTTCGTGTCCGGTCCGTCGTTGCCCATTTGCAATGTCCCCATCCCGTCGTGGCGCAGGCCGGGGACGATCTCATCGGGAAAAAGATAGCCCGCGTCGCCATCGCCCGTCCCCGTCGGGTCGCCACCCTGCACGACCAACCCCGGCACCACGCGGCACCACGTCAGGCCGTCGTAAAAAGGCTTGCGCGGTTTCGGCCCCAGCGCGCCCTCGGCCAGCCCCACATGGTTGAGCACCGTCATCGGCACCTTCTCGTAAAACAGCTCGCAAACGACCACCCCGCGCTCGGTGGTGATCTCGGTGTAAAGCCCGTCCGGCAGGCCGTGGGGATGCTCCGCGCGGCAAATGCCGGAGACGATGAGCGCAAGCAGGATGACGAGGGAATGGGTGATTGTTTTCATCGGGGTGGCCGCAGGCGAGCGCACCATTGGGAGGTTGTCGAGCGGCAAAGCGGAGCAGGCACTGCGCGGCGCTTGCGTTTTGTAGTGCGGCGGTGCTCCGCCGCTTTCAGTGCGACGCACGCCCGTAGCTCACGATCTGCTCCGGTTGCACCCGTCATCCAAAAGCGCCAGAGCACTGGCGCACTACAAAACGCAAGCGCAGAACTTGCGCTCACGCGGCGCGGCGGTCAGCTTTTCGCCATGCCGCTCCCGCAGACACCCTGGCCGCATGCTCCCGCGCATCAGCTCGCCGAGTCCGGCACCTACTTCGTCACCGCGGGTACGTATCTCAAGGCGCACCACTTTCGCGCCCGGCCACGGCTGGAGGTGCTGCATCGAGGGCTGCTGACCGTGGCCCGCGACTTCGGCTGGCAGTTCGAAGCATGGGCGGTGTTTTCCAACCACTACCATTTCATCGCTCATTCGCCGCCGGATGCCGCGAGCCTGTCGCAGATGCTCGGAGTGCTGCACACGAAGACCTCGGGATGGGTGAACCGGCTCGACCGCACGCCCGGACGGCAGGTGTGGCACAGCTTTCGCGAATCGAAGCTGACGTATCAGAAGTCGTATCGCGCGCGATTGAACTACGTGCATCAGAACGCGGTGAAGCACGGGCTGGTGCCTGTGGCGAATCAGTATCCGTGGTGCTCCGCGCGCTGGTTCGAGGGTATGGCTTCACCCGCGATGGTGGAGTCGATCTATCGGTTCAAAACGGATCGCGTGTCCGTGGAGGACGACTTCGCCCCGGAACTGGATCCCTAACCAGAGCAGTCCCCGAGACGCGCTGGCGTTTTGTAGTGCGCCAGTGCTCTGGCGCTTTGGGAATGCGCGCGGCTGTCAGCTTGCGCCCCGGCTCCGGTGGCGCGCGTCATCGAAAAGCGGCGCAGCAGCGCCGCACTACAAAACGCAGGCGCTTGCGGGACGTTATCCTTTTTGCGCGAGCCACTCCGCATCCGGCATGGCATACGGGCGGAAGGTTTCGAGCGTACCTTCGTGCACGTTGTAGAAGAGGGCGCGGTGCAGGCCGAGGTTGCTGGCTTTGGGCGACTCGATGAGGCTGGCGGAGTCATTCGCGCTCATCTGGAAGACGACGCGCATTTCAAATTCCGTGAGCGCTTTCCGGTTCATACTGCGGCCCACGTTGTTGAAGGTATCGACGCTGACGAGCAGGTGCAGGCCGTGGCTGCTGCCCTCGGTGATGACCTCGCCGAGCTGCGCGCCGGGGCTGGCGGGGGCGTCGCTGGAGGAAAAGCTCAAGTCGTCCTCGTGGCGGAGTTTTTTGAATTTGTGCAGGCCGTGGATGAAGACGAAGACGGGCGGCGTGTCGGCGGGGCGCTCGCCGCCGAGGCGGGCCTTCAGCTCGGCGGTGAGTTCGTTCATGGCGTCGGCGACTTTGTTGATGGGCGCGACGGTGATTTCCTGCGGGCAGGCGGCGATGACGCGGTCGAGAAACTCGGCGTCGGGCGTGCCGGGGTTCGTGCTGTTGAAAAGGATGAAGCGCGCCGCGCCGCGCGGATACTGCGAGGTGAGGGCGAGCAGCGAGACGCCGAGGAGGGTGAGCGCGGCTTCGTCGCGCTGGCCGACGATGAGGAGGTGGTTGCCGCTCTGCCGGTGGAAGACGACTTCGGTCGGGCCTTTGATCGAGTTGGGCGCACCGAGCCAGGCGCGCGGATCGGCGGGCGGGGCGCCCGCGACACAGTCGCGGACGGGGCGTCCGCGCCACGCGGCTTCGCGCACGGTGCGGAGGGCGTCGTTCTCGCGGATGTCGGCGGGCGCATTTCCCTCGAAGACGATGGGGCTGGGGAAATGCTGGTGCCGCTGCTCGGCGAGGGCGGTGACTTTGTCGAGCCACTGGTCGCGCTCCTGGTCGGGGAGCCAGACGACTTGGAACGGGCTGTTCCCCTCGACCGCGCCGGCGGAGTCGTTGTAGATGCCCTCGCCGGGCCGCGTGAGCAGGCGTGGCGCGGAATTGCTGTCGTCCATGATGAGGTAGGCGTCGGCTTCATTGCATTGCAGGGCCACGCGAATGACCATCTGCCCGAGCGTGGCGCGGGCCAGCGAGTAAGCGCCGCCGAGCGTCTGCGAGCCGAGCAGGACGTGGATGCCAAAGGCGCGGCCCTGGCGCACGATGCGGTCGAAGAGCAGCGAGGCGGTCTGCGCGATGGTGTCGTCATCGACGAAGAATTCCTGGAACTCGTCGATGAGCAGCAGCGAGCGCGGCATGGGCTCGGTGCCGCCGGCGCGCTTGTAGCCGGCCACGTCCTGCACGCCGAGTTTGCGGAACATGTCGCCGCGGCGTTTCAGCT
>JAYWEB010000398.1:0-7605 GCA_043779575.1 Chthoniobacter sp.
GAGGAACCAAATGAGCACCGCCAGCTCCACGCAGCCGAAGGCGATCTTCACGGCATACGGGATGACGGGCTGGTGATACTGCGAGAGGAAGGACTCCACGAAGCCCGCCCAGACGAGCATGACGGCGACGCCGCCGAGGAGCGTGGCGAGGTCGGGGCCGAGGGCGCGCAGCCGCGCGGTGAGCGGGGCGCAGTCGCCGTGGCCGATGAGTGCTTTGCCGAGCAGGAGCCCGCCCTGGCCGGCGATGAGGATGGCGGGAATCTCGATGACGCCGTGCGGGAGCAGCCAGCCGGCGAGAAAGACGGACTGGTCCGCGCGGATGTAGTCGATGGCGACGAGGCCGAGGATGACGCCGTTGTAGAAAAGCAGAACGATGGTCCCGAGGCCGAAGGTCAGGCCGAGGGCGACGGCTTTGATGGAGACGCGGATGTTGTTCACCATGAGCTGGCTGGCAAAGGTCGAGTGCTGGCCGGCCGCGCGATCTTTCGTGGCTTTTTCCTCGGCCTGCACGCGCTTCGCGGGGTCGCCGAGATGGCTGGCAAACATCGCGGGCATCACGGCCTCCTTGGCTTCGTCGTCGAGCAGCACGGCGAAGCCGCCGAAGAGCACGCCGACGAGGGTGATGATCCACGAGACGTGGAAAGCGCCGACGTGTTTGCGAAAGACGCGCGGAAACTCGGTGAGGAACCACTGCGCGGGACGGAAGCGCCGGCCGCGTTCGCGGGTCTCGTGGATCTCGGCGTAAGCGCGGGCGGTGAGGGCTTCGAGGTAGCGCCGGAGTTCCGGCTCGGAGGCGAAGGTGGCGATGCGCCCGAGGTCGGCGGAGACTTTTTGGTAGAGAAGGTGGAAGCGTTTCGCCTCGTCGAGCGCGAGCTGGCGGTCGGGCTGGGCCTGGAGCCGGTCGAGCGTTTTCTCCAGCTCCGTCCAGGAGGGGCGCTCGGCGGAGATGAAGCGCGGGAGGTCGATAATCATGGGGGAGAAATGACGAATGACGGGGGGTGAATGACGAATGACGAATGACGGATGCCGAATGAAACCCGAAGACGGAATGTCGAATGTGCAGGTGCGGACGAGGAGCGTTTCATTTGGGTTTCAGACTTCGACATTCTTTCGACATTCGTCATCCGTCATTCGTCATTAAAGAAGCTGCCGCCGCTTTACCTCCGCATGCTGCCCGATGACCTGCGCCACCAGCTTCTCGGGATCGAGCAGGGAGAAGCGGACGCCGCGGCGTTTGAGCACCTTTTCGAGTTCGCGCAGGCTGTTCCATTGCAAGTGCCCGCCGAGGTGGCGGTAGAGGTCGTCGATGCCGCTCACCGCCGCGTCGCTGAAGAGCGGCTGCGCGCCGGGCGGCTGGAGCATGTCCACGATGAGCAGATGCTGGCGACTGATCAGCTCGCTCGCTTTGGCGAAGCTCTCCGCGAGCATCGGGTCGTCGAGCGCGGTGAGGAAGATGAGCAGCGCGCGCTTGCGCAGGCGGAGGCGGATGAAGGAGCACAGCTCCTCGAAGTCGGGCGTGACGCTCTGCGGCTGGAGCGCGTAGAGCCGGTCGCGGCAGGCGTCGTAATGCGCCTGGCCGCTTTTCGCGCGGACGAAGCTGAGCACGCGGTCGCTGAAGGTCACGAGGCCGAACTGATCGCCCTGCTGCTCGGCGGCGAGGCCGAGGATGAGCGCGGCGGTGACGTAGCGTTCGAGGACGGTGGAAGGTGACTGGTGTCGGGTGTCAGGTGGAGCGGCGGGCGCGGGATCACCTGTCACCTGCCACTTGCGACCTGTCACCTCCCGCGCCGACAGGCGCGAGGCATCGACGATGACATAGACTTCCTGCGTCCGCTCGACTTGGAAAACCTTCGTCACCGGATGGCCGCGCTTGGCGGAGGCTTTCCAGTGGATCTCGTTGATGCTGTCGCCCGGCACGTACATGCGGAGTTTTTCAAAATCGCGGCCCTGCCCGACGGCGCGCTGCGTGTGCGCGCCGAGCTGGCCGCGCTTGAGGAAGATGGCGGCGACGTTTTTCCGCTCGTCGAAAAGATTGGGATACACGCGCAGCTCGGACCGCGCCGCCTGGCTCGTCCGCGCCGCCCAGAAGCCGAGCGGCGAGACGGCTTCGAGGTACACGCGCTCGAGAAAATACTGGCCGCGCCGCGCCGGCGTGACCGGCCATTCGAGGCGGGAGAATTGCGTACCGGCGGGCAGCAGCGTGGTGCGGTCGTCGCTCTCCGCGGCGATCTCGCGGGGAAAGGCGAAGCCGAGGCGCAGCGCGCGGGCGTCCTGCGCGTCGTTTTGAATCCGCACCTCGATGGTGCCCGGACGATCCTTTTGCAGCCGCACGACCTCTGGCAAAATCACCCGCAGCCCGCTGAGCCGCCCGCGCGCGGCGAGCGCATCGTAGATCACGAGGAACGCCAGTCCGGCGATGAGGATCGCCGCAATCCCCGAAGTCGTCGGCAGCGTCGCCGCGACCGCCGCGAACGGCAGCACGATCAGCGCGACCCAGAGGATGAGGCGGGTGCGGGGAATGAGCATCGCACGCGGTTCGCCTAACGCGCGAAGACCCGGGCGAGCGAAACCTCCAAGCCCGGAAAGAGCGGCGTGGTCAGCGTCTCCTGCTCGCTCCAAATCCGCGCCGGCAAATCCGCGTTCTCGCGCAGAAGGTACACGGCGCACTCCTTTTTGTCGGGATCGATCAGCCACAGTTCGCGCGTCCCGCAGCGCGCATAGACCTCGCGTTTCGGGCCGCGGTCGAGCCGCTGGGTACTCGGCGAGAGGATCTCCACGACCAGCCACGGAGCACTGACCGCACCGCGCTCGTCGAGGTAGGCATGCTGCTCCTTGGAGAAAACGCAGATGTCCGGCTGATAGACGTTCACGTCGCTGAGATAGCAATCGAAGGGCGCGATGAAGAGTTCGCCGAGAGGATTGTCTTCGAGAAAATCCATGAGCAGATAGGCGAGATTCCGAGAGACGATTTGGTGGTAGGTGTTCGGTGCGGGGGCCATGTGAAATTCTCCATCGACGAGTTGGTAGCGCGGCCCGGCATCGGGCAGCAGCAGGTAGTCATGCACGGTCATCGGGCGATGTTTGACTTGAAGCATGGGAGTGAGGGTAGCTCGCGCGGGAGTATCGTCAACGCAGGCGCGTTCAGCGCGGGACGGTGACTTGCTCCAAAATTTTCGCGATCACTTCGGCGATGGTGACGCCTTCAATTTCATACTCCGGCCGCAGCACGAGGCGGTGGCCAAGCACGGCTTCGGTCAGGGATTTCACATCGTCGGGCGTGACGAAATCGCGGCCCGCGAGCGCGGCATTCGCGCGGCTGGCGAGGAGCAGCGCCTGCGTGGCGCGGGGGCCGGCGCCGACGAGCACGGTGTCGTTCGCGCGGGTGGCGCGGACGACATCGACGATGTAGGCGGTCAGCTCCTCGCGGACGGTCACGCCTTCGAGCGCGCGGCGGAGCTGGGCGAGGTCGTCGGCGGTGATGACGGCCTGGACTTCGCCGGCAGCGAGCGCCTCCTCGGGCGAGTGCGAACCGAGCATGCGGCGGGCGAGTTCGATCTCGCTGGCGCGGTCGGGCGTGTTCATCGAAACCTTGAGCATGAAGCGGTCTTTCTGCGCCTCGGGCAGCGGATAGGTGCCCTCATATTCGACCGGATTCTGCGTGGCGAAGACGGTGAAGTTTGGCGAGAGATCGTGGGTGTCGCGGTCGATGGTCACTTTGCGCTCCTGCATGGCCTGGAGCAGCGCGGACTGCGTTTTCGCGGGCGCGCGGTTGATTTCATCGGCGAGGAGGAAGGTGGTGAAAACCGGGCCGCGGATGAGCGCGAACTCGTTGCGCTGCATGTTGAAAACGCTCGTGCCGGTGATGTCGGCGGGCATGAGATCGGGCGTGAATTGGATGCGGTTGAACTCGCACCCCAGGACGCGCGCGAGGGTGCGCACGAGCAGCGTTTTGGCGACGCCGGGCACGCCCTCGATGAGCGCGTGGTGGCCGGTGAAAATGGCGATGAGCGCCTTATCGACCACGTCCTCCTGGCCGATGATGACTTTGCGCACTTCGGCGCGGGCGCGGGTGAGGACGTCTTGGATGTGGGTGGTGTCGGTGGGCATGGCGAAATTTAGGATTCAGGATTTCAAATTTAGGATTCAGGGGCGTTTGCGGGCGAGTGTTTGCGCTATCGCTTGGTAGGTGGCAACGGGGTTGCGCCGGGTGGAGGGCCGGGCTTGTTCCTGGGCGGCGATGTCCTCGACGCGGGCCTGCTCGGCAGGGCGGGGCGGGGCGGACTTGCGCCATTCGGCGAGGCAGAGCGGGAGCAGTTCGGCGGGCTTGATGGTGCGGCGGAGCAGGTTGATGAAACCGGCGGCGGATTCTTTGCCGAGGACGATGTCGCCGTCGCGGGTGTCGTCCTGGTAGGCGGGGATGAAGCGCGCGGCGTTCTTCCAGACGAAGAGCAGCGCGATGAGCAGGATGCCGGCGACGACGCCATGCAGCCGGTATTTGCGGGCGAGCGAGGCGATGCCGGGAGCGTCGCGGACGCCGAGGTGCTCTTCGTCAAAGACCAGCACCGGCGGGCCGTCGAAGAGGTGCGCGAGGAGCTGCGGATGCCGCTCTTTGCGCATCGCCTCGTTGCTCAGGAAATAGGCATCCGCCGCGAGGATGATGCTGCCGCGGCCGAGGCGGCGCTCGATGACCACGGGCTGGCCGGCGCAGCGGTAGAGCACTTTCCACTCGGGCTTCAGGTCTTTGAAACAGAGCGCGGTGTGCCAGGTGATCCCGGATTCCAGCCTGGACTTTTCATCGGCGAGCACGGCCTCGCGGTCGTACTCTTTTTCCGCGTCGGCGGGCAGGTAGTCGAAGGCGAAGCCCCAGCGCTTGGCGACCTCGCCGAAGCTGATCGCGGGATTTTTCTCCGGCTCCTCCGCGTCGTCCTCGTTCTTCCCGTCGGCGGGCTTCCGGCCATCGGCGGGCGGCTGCTTTTCGGCCTCGCGGTTTTTCGCGCCGAGCTTTTTGCCCTGCGGTTTTTTCTTCGCGGCGCGGGCCGCCTGCTTCTTCTCGCGGGCTTCCTCGTCGGCGCGTTTGTCCTCCGCGGAGACGGGCGCGCTTTCCATCGGCGCGAAGGCGAAGACGGCGCGCGTGCCGCCGAGGACGAGCGCGTTAAAGGTGCTCAACTCGCGGCTTTCCCAATACGCGCGGTGCGTGACGCCGGCATACACCAGGGTGATCGGCGCGGCGGGCTGGAGCCGGGGCAGCGGGGCGAAATTGCGGCTCGCGGTCAGCTCCGGCAGGCGGTCGAGCGCCTCGTAGATGCCCTTCGCGCCGAGCGGATCGGTGCGCAGCGTGGAGTAGGCGGGATAAACGTCGCCCTTTTCGTAACGCAGGACGAAGAGCTGCGCGACGCCATAGAAAAAGAGCGCGGCAAGCGCGAGCGCGGCGGCGGCGATGAGGAGCGGTTTCCTCAGCATGCGCGGATGCGTTCGAGGTTGTGGGAGAAGTCGCCGAGCGTCGCGTCCGTGACCTCGTGCTCGCCGTACCAAGCGCGCTCGAAGGCGTCGAGATTGCGGTCGAACGCCCCGAGCAGCTCGGGGTGGGCGCGGGCGCGGCGCTGGAGTTCGCGGTCGTAATCGTGGTTCGATTTGTGGCGCGCGAGGCGGATGAGTTCGCGCTGCCCGAGGTGCGCGAGGCTGGCGAGGTACGAGGCGCGCAGGGCCAGCCGGAGCTGCCCGCCGGCCCGCAGCTCGCGGGCGAGCGCGAGCCAGCCGTCCTCGGGGAGCTGGTCGGCGGTCACGTTTTCGGCGTTCAAATCCGGCCGCACCGCGACCGCCTCGGCCACCGCCGCCGCGCGCGGACGGCGGCGGCGCACGAGCAGCACGATGAGGACGACCACCGCGACCACGACCAGCCCGATGGCGATGACGCGGATGTTTCCCACCCAACTCAGGAAACCGCCGCCGCCGTCGCCCGGACTGGATGCGCGGTCGGGAAAAAGCCACTCGATGATCTTCTTCCCGATGTCGCCCACCCACTTCGTGACGGACTTGACGCGCTTGGTCGTCCACTCGCCGAAGTCTTTCATCAGCCTCCCGAACCACGACTGCTCCTCGACTTGCGCCTGCTTCTCGCGCGGCGCGCGCCAGGAGTACTCGCGGCGCGCGAGCACGTCGTCGAGGGAGGCGCTGAGTTCGGTCGGGCCGACTTTCGGCTCCTGCTTCATGGCGGCGTGCGCGGGCACCGGGCCGAGCGCGCCGAGGAAAAGCAGCACCAGCACCGCGAGGGCGGCGGCGGGCGGCGCGGCGCGGCGCGCGGCTTGGAGCTGCACCGCGAGATCGGCCCCGCTGCGGAGCGAGCTGCCGGCGAAGCAGCGCAGGACGTTGAGCGCCTTGCGCAGCGGATCGAGGCAGAGGTAGAGCGTGGCGAGGGAGACGGCCAGCGTGGTGAAGTTCAGCATGCCCATCGGGTGCTGCGAAAACATGCTCTCGATGCCGAAAAACATCCGCCCGAGCTGCGGCACGCTGAAGATGGCGATCGCGATATTCAGCCAGACGAAAAAGCCAAACACCAGGAGCAGCGAGGCGGCGCAGTGCGCCTGGAGCGGCCAGAGCAGGCACTGCGCGAAGGAGCGCCGGAAGAGCGCCCACACGCCGTCGTTTTCACCGTCGCCGAGGACGGTCACGTTTTGAAAAAAGGTCGCCGCCCAGACGTAGGGCAGCGTGAGCACGAGCGCGAGCGGGCGCACGATGAGGCCGAGCGGCTGGAGGGCGATCTGCGCGGCGGCGAGGCGTGCCACGCGGCCGGCGGTCCAGCGCGGCGGAGCGAGCAGCAGCAGCTCGGCGCGGAGGTGGCAGCAGAAGACGGCCTGCCAGCATTTCATCCACAGCCAGAGCGTGGCCAGCGCCACGGACGCGCCGACGAGCCGCGCCTCGGCGTCGGCGCTGTGGCCCATGTCGAAGGAGAAATAAAGCGCGCCGAGCAGGCCCGGCACCGTGCCGGTGAAGTAGGCGAGCCACGCGGAAAGCGGCGCGCGGCGGAGCAGCCGCACGGCGTCTTCGAGCAGGTCGCTGGCGGGCTGGCCACTGCGCTGGAGATCGCGGCGTTTCATTCGGAGTCGGAGCCGCTGCTGTCAAAGAACGGCTGCTCCCAGAGCGAGCCTTCGTGAAAGGAATCGGGCAGCGCGAGGAGGGCGCTGCCGATGAGGTAGAAGAAGAAGACCGCGAGGAGCAGCCCGGCGGTGGTCTGGACGACGGGCCAGAGATTCACGCGCCAGCGCGCCGACTGGGCCGCGGCTGGCGCGACCTTTTTCAAACACGCCGCGCAGAGCACGCGCTCGTCGTGCTCGGTGATGCACTCGCGGCAGAAAAACTGGCGGCACTCCAGGCAGCGCGCGACGGCTTCGCGGCTGGCGTGGTGGAGGCAGCGCTGGCGGGCGAGGGTCATGGGGGGAAAGGCGAAAGGCGAAAGGCGAAAGGCGATGGCGCTGGCGGACCGCAAAAACGCCGCGACCAAGCAGCGATGGCCAAAAGGAAAACGCCCAAGGGGACGCGCCTCGCAACGCCCCAGATGGCGCCATCGCCTTTCGCCTTTCGCCTTTCGCCTTTCCTCATACCCCTGGC
>JAYWEB010000399.1:0-7594 GCA_043779575.1 Chthoniobacter sp.
GGCGGTCTGGTAGCCGGGGGTGAAAAAATACTTCATGTCGAAGACGCCCCACGGCGTCGCCATGTATTTGCCGGAGATGGCGCGGCTCACCGTGGTCTCATGCACGCCCACGATGTCGGCGATCTGCACCATGGTCAGCGGCTTGAGCGCGCTCGGGCCGACTTCGAGGAAGTCCTTCTGTTTGCCCACGATCTCGTGCGCGATGTTGGAAATCGTCTGCTGGCGCTGATGGATGGACTTGATGAGGAATTTGCCGCTGCGGATTTTGTCGCGGATGTAGTCCTTCACCTCCGCGCCGCCTTTGTCCTGCGACATGAGATCCTTGTAGGTATTGCTGATGCGGAGGTGCGGGATTTGTTCGCCGTTGAGGGAGATGGTCCACTCGCCGCCGATCTTTTCCACGTTCACGTCGGGCAGCACGTAGTTATTCGGATCGGGGGTGAAAATCTGGCCGGGCTTCGGGTCGAGGGTGCCGACGAACCCGGCGGCGCGCTGCACCTGCTCGGTGGTGGTGCCGAGACGGCGCGCGATCTCGGGAAAGCGGCGCTTGCCGAGGTCGTCGATGTGCCGGTCCACGATGCGATACTCCAGGCTGTGCTCTTTGCTCAGACGCCGGAGCTGGATGAGCAGGCACTCGCGGAGATCGCGCGCGCCGACGCCCACGGGGTGAAAGGTCTGCACAAACTCCAGCACCCGCAGCAGGTCGGCGACTTCCGTGCCGGTGTTGCCCGCGATTTCCTCGGGCATGGCCTGGAGAAAACCGGCGTCGTCGATATTGCCGATAATCAGCTCGCCGAGCTGGCGGTCGGCGTCGCTGAGGTCGCTGGAAGTGAGCTGCTCGATGAGGTGCTGCTGGAGCGTCTGCATGCCCACCAGACTGTCGAAGAAAAACTGCCGCCTTTCCTCATCCTCCGCCGAACGCCCCGAGTAGCTCTGGCTCTGCGCCATGTAGTCGCGCCACTCTTCGTCGAGCTTGGCGAGGCGGTCGAACTCCTCCTGAAACTCGTCGTGCTCCTGCTTTTTGTCCTCGATCGTCGGTTCCATCTGGTCCTCTTCGAGCGTGGGATTCGAGCACAGCTCCTGCTGAATGAGGTTCCGCAACTCCAGCATCGGGGCCTGCAAAATTTGCAGGCTTTGCTGAAGCTGGGGTGCCAGGACCTGATTCTGGCTCATCGACTGCGTTTGGTTCATGCCGGCCATAGTTTTTTGGAGGAAGTGGTTAAGGTGAGCCGCACACGTTAGCAGCAATCTTGCCACGCACTAAAAAACTTTTGTGCCAGCCCGCGGCCCGCTTCTGGCTCACTCAGGAAAACATGAACGCAAAATGCTTTTTTGTCCCCGCGCTCAGCCTCTCGGCGCTCCTCGCGGTGGTCCTCGCCCCGCCCACCGTGCGCGGCGAAGGCGGCGCGGATGAGCCAGCCCTGACCGCGCTCCTCGCCGAAGTCGCCGCCCAGCAGGCCGTGATCGCCAACAACCAGACCAAAATCGACGCAAAGCTCGCCACCGTCGCCGAAAACGTCCGCATCGCCCGCATCTTCGTCAGCCGCGGAGGCGGCAAAGCCCAATGAAAACGCTCCTCTCCCTCACGCTGTCCGTCGCGGCCCTGCTCGCGCTCGGCTTAAATCTCCACTCCCAAGCTCCGGTGCCAGCGGCAAAATCCCCGCTGCAAACCCTCCAGGCGATGAAGCTGAAAAATCAGGAGCTGATCGAAAAGCAGACGGTCACTTTGCAAAAGCTCGACGCCCTCGAAAAAGACGCCGAGCAGCTCAAGATCTTCGGCAAGCGCTCGTAGCAGCCGGTCGAAAAACTCCTCGCGGTGGATGGCGTCGCTCCGCGCGCCATGCGATAGCCGCGCCGAAGGCCCATTTTCCCTCGTTCCCAAGCTCCAGCTTGGCCACGAGGGAACCGATTCACAGGCGGGAAAACAGATGACCTCAACCGGCTGCCGCGCGGACTTTCTATTCCACCGTTGCTACGCTTTCTCCGCCGTCTTCTTCACGTCCAGCTTTCGGTAAAGCGTGGCCATGCTGATGCCGAGCATCTTCGCGGCCTTCTCGCGGGAGCCGGCGTTGAATTTAATCGTCTCGTCAATGTAGTGCCGCTCCTGGTCGCGGATGTATTCGTCGAGCGTCTGCCCCACCGGCAGCGTCCCGGTGTGCTCCACGGTCGGGGCGATGGCGTGGCGCACCACTTGCGGCGGCAGGTCCGTGGTGAGGATCTGGCCGTCGTCGCACAGCGCGCAGGCCCGCTCCACGGCGTTCTCCAGCTCCCGCACATTGCCCGGCCAGCGATACAGCGACAGCATCTCCACGGCTTTCGTGTCGATCTTCTTGATCTCCGTCCCGGTCTGCGTCGCGTTCTTTTGCAAAAAGTGATTCACCAGCAGCGGGATGTCGTCCGGGCGCTCGCGGAGCGATGGCATTTCGATCGGGATGACCGCCAGCCGGTAGTAGAGATCCTCGCGGAAATTCCCGCCCTTGATCTTCTCCCCGAGCACCTCATTCGTCGCCGCCAGCACCCGCACATTGATCGAAGTCGTCTTCGTATCGCCCACCCGCCGAATCTGGCGCTCCTGCAGCACCCGCAGCAGCTTCGTCTGCAGGGGCTGCGGCATGGAGTTCACCTCATCGAGGAAAATCGTCCCCAGCTCCGCTTCCTCAAACAGCCCCGCCTTATCCGCCACCGCCCCGGTGAACGAGCCCTTTTTGTGCCCGAAAAGCTCGCTCTCCAGCAGATTCTCCGGCAGCGCCGAACAGTTGATCGCCACGAATGGCTGATGCTGCCGGTTGCTGTTGAAATGGAGCGCCCGCGCCACCAGCTCCTTGCCCGTCCCGCTTTCACCCTGGATCAAAATCGTGCTGTCCGTGTCCGCCACTTTCGCGATCAGGTTGTAGATTTCCTGCATCTTCTGCGAGGTGCCGATGATGTTTTCAAACCGGTACTTCTCCTTCACGATTTGCCGCAGATTCTGGTTCTCCCGCACCAGACTCTGGTTTTCCAGCGCCCGCTGAATCGTCAGTTGCAGGTCATCCACCTTGAAGGGCTTGGTGATGTAATCGTAAGCCCCCAGCTTCATCGCCTCCAGCGCCGTCTCCACCGTCTTGTAAGCCGTGATCAGGATCACCGGCGTCCCCGGCAGCGACTCCCGGCACGCGCGGAGGATGTCCAGACCGCCCACCTTATCCATCTTCATGTCCGTGATGACGAGCTGCGGAGCCTGCGCCGAGAGATTTTCCAGCGCCTTCGACCCCGAAGAATACGCCACAGTCTGATGGCCGCTTTCCTGGCAGATGTCGGAGATGACCGACACCATCGCGGGATCGTCGTCGATGATAAGAATTCGAGCCATAGATTGGGTGTTTCGCGGAAATGAGATAATCGCACGCCTGAGAAGTGTGAAGCCTAAATTCTCGCGATTTTCACGACTCAAAAACCATGCTCCCTTCGTGGGATTCTCGCGGATGAGACGAGCGCCCAACCGCGCGTACCATCTGGTCGTCGTCAGTCTCGTTTCAACCCTGGGCGTCTTTTTTCTCCCCGCCCGGCCGCACCCAGCCGTGCAGGTGGGTGAAGGAGTAAACGATCAGGTAGCAGACCAGCGAGAACGCGAAGAACGTCGCCGAAAACGTCAGCGGTCGCGGGTCGTTCCAGGGATTCGCCACGCGGACCGCATGGCGCATCGTGTCCAGCGGTTCGAGCAGCGCATCCCATGAATTCCAGCGGAGGAAACGCCCGAGATAGATCCCGAATCCGCTCAACGCCAGCATGATTAGCGCGAAAGCCCAGCCCGCCCACCGGCCGAGCCACGAACGCACGACTTCCTGCATGAGGTAGAGCGACAGATAGCCGACAAAAAGCCCGGTCTGCACAAAGGCCATGATCGCTATGATGTCGTACCAATACGGCACCTTGGGCCGTTCGTGCAGGTGGACCAAATCGGTCACGATGTAGGCCGCGTTGGGGAAAAAAAGAAACCACAGCCCCGCCGCCCCCAGCAGCACGGACCATCGCCGCCGCCGGCCCGCCGCCAGCCCATAAACCACCAGCGAAGCGCCGAGCGGCACCCACGCCAGAAAGAGATTCCAGACGAGCATGCCGAGGCCCGATCGCCCGACGTAAAACCTCCGGACTAGCAACAACGCGCAGCTCAGGACCGAGGCGAGCAACATCGCCAGCACCGCCGCCCGGATTTGCCGCAGCCCGATCAGACGTTCCTTCATCGCGTCGTGTCCTCGGCGAAAGCCTGCCGCAGACCTGCGAGCAGGCGCTGCCAGTCGGCGCGGGTCGTTGCCCAGCCGCCGCTGAACCGCAGGACGCGCGACGCCTCGCCGGGGCGCAGGCCCATCGCCGCGAGGACGTGCGACGTCTCTTCTTTGCCACTCGCGCAGGCCGAGCCGGTCGAGACGGCCAAGCCCAGCTTGTCCAGCTTCACCACCCAGCGCTGGCGACCGTCCGGCAGCTCCGGCAGCACGGCGGAGACGGTGTTCCAAAGCCGGTCGGCTCCGGCTCCGAGGATCCGGGTTCCGGGCAGTTCCCGCGTGAGTTGGCTTTCGAAATCCGTCCGCCACGCGAGGCGGGGCGTCGGATCAGCGGCGGCCAGCGCCGTTTCGCGTTCTTCCAGGGCGGCCACCGCCGCCAGCACGCCGGCCACGTTTTCCGTCCCCGCCCGCCGCCCTTCCTCCTGTGGTCCGCCGACGATCAGCGGATGAAAGCTCGCCGGACATTTTATGAAACCCACGCCCTGCGGCCCGCCATATTTATGCGCGCAACCGCTCATATAATCACATTCTCCCAAGCCGCTGGCGACCATTTTCCCGACCCACTGGGCCGCGTCTGTAAAAAAGGGCACGCCGTTTTCCCGGCAGAGCGCCGACGCCTCCCGCCATGGTTGGAGCACCCCGGTTTCGTTGTTCGCCGCCATGATCGCGACCATTCCGGGACGCGATTGTTTCAGGCGGTCCGCCAGCCAATCGAGATCGACCACGCCAGCGCCAGTCACCGGGATCAGGCGGTGTCTTTGCGGAAAATCCCGCCGCGTTGCCGCGATCATCGACGGATGCTCGATCGCCGAAATCCACGCGTCGCTCTCTGTGAAATGGGCGGCGTGGTGGAGAATGGCGTTGTTCGCCTCGGTCGCCCCACTCGTCCAGACGATGTCGCCGGGGGCGCACCCCAGCCGGGCGGCGAGTTGCTCGCGGGCGCGGGCCAACGCGTCGTCGGCCCGTGCCCCGACCCGGTGCGGGCTCGATGGATTGCCGATATGCCGCTCCACCGCCTCCAGCCACGCGGAACGCGCCGTCGCGGAAACCGGATGGGTCGCGTTATGATCGAAGTAGAGCATTAGCTACGCGACGGGCTAGGAAGCTGGGGAAGCTGATTTCGGAGGGAACAAGACAGCACGGAATTACGGAATTTTGCCAAATTAACGGAAGGGAATCGGGGCGACGGCTCCAGCCCGGCGCCGAATCGAAATGACCGGCGAAACAACCCGACGATCTCAGCCTCGGCGTCCCCCATTCCGTTAATTTGGCAAAATTCCGTAATTCCGTCGTGCTTGGCCGATGGAACTGACCGCCCCCATTTGCCCAAATTTTAACCGACCGTCGGCCATCTCAGTAATCGGACTCCGACGCCACGCCCCGACCGGCAACCGCTCAAACGACCCGCGTGTGCGAGTCGTGGGTCTGGCTTTCGCTTTCAGCTTTGTGCTCCTCCAGCTTCTGCGGTTCGGGAGACGGCGGGCGGGTGATCTCGTTATGCACCTCGTCTTTGGCCTTGGAAAATTCCCGCACTGCCTGGCCCATGCCGCGGGCGAGTTCGGGCAGTTTCTTGGCACCGAAAAGCAGCAGGACGATGATCAGGATCATGATCCCATCCGGACCGGCGAGATTGGGTAGGAATGCGATATTCATAAGCGGTGGGTTCTGAGCCGGAACTAACACCCGCAGGTGGAAGTTGCAACGGTCAATCTGACAGCCGCCGGGCGGCGGATTTTGTTGGAACGGCAAGCGAGTTACTTCCCGCCGAGCAGCGCCGCTGCCTCCTGCGGGCTGGGCAGGCCCCACGCTTGCCACTTCGCCTCATACTCGGCGCGCGGCAGCAGCGCGTAGTGCGGGCGCTGGTCGGCGTGCAGCCACCTGATCAGGTTCACGAGATTGCCCTCGGCCATCGTGGTGCAGCCGGCGCTCGGGCGGTCGGGCCCGCGGCGGATGTGGAAAAAGATCGCGCTGCCGGCTCCGGCGACCGGCGGATCGGAGTTGTGGCGGATCTCGACCAGCCAGCGGTAGGCGAAATCGCCGTGCCGCATCTTCTGCTTCGCAAACCACGGCGGCGGATGCGCGGGATCGACCACCAGATGCCGGTTGTAGTCCGGCGAATTCGCGTCATCCACCCACGCATCGCCCGCCCCGACGGTGTGAAACGGATACCGCGCCCCGCCGGGCAGCGCGGAGTCGTAGGTGTAGATCGTTCCGAGGCGAAACACCCCGCACGGCGCGCGCCCATCGCGCTCCGCCTTGTGCGCGCCCGGCTCGCCCGAGCCGAGCACCCCGCGCCCCCAGACCAGCCCGTTTTTTCCATAGAGCACCGGCCACGCCGGCCCGCTCGCCACCCAGCCCGCGCCCTGCCGCTCGAAGCACTGCAGCCGCCCGCTCGTCGCGTCCCACGTCGGCGCCACGCTCACCACGAGCTGCTGCACCCCGTCCAGTTCGCCCGCCCGAGTCCGCGCCAGCAGCCCCAGCGCCAGCACCACCAGCCCCACGGCGCGCTTGCCCGCGCGCGTTCTGTTTTGCATCATCGCCGCCTTGAAAAAGCTGCCGCGATTCGTTGCCATTGTTGTCATCATAGCGGCTACGTTTCTCGGGTACTGGCCCGCGCTGCGCAACGGTTTTGTCTGGGACGACACCGCCCTTTGCTTCCGCGACCCGCTCATCCGCAGTTGGATCCTCATCCCCGAAGGCTTCCGCCATTTCCTCTTCCTCGACGCCACGGCCTCCGATTTCTACCGCCCGCTCCAGCGCCTCACCTTCACCGCCGACTACCAGCTTTACTCCTTCGCGCAGCCCTGGGGCTGGCACCTTACCAGCATCCTCATCCACGCCGCCGCCGCCGTGGCGCTGTGGTTTTTCGTGCGAAAACTGAGCGCCACCGCCCCGGCGAAAGCGCCCGCCACGGACGCGGGCGACTGGCTCGCGCTCGGCGTCACCGTCGTCTGGGCCGTCCACCCGCTGCACACCTCCGCCGTCACCTACATCGCCGGCCGCGCCGATCCGCTCGCCGCGCTCTGCGGCTTCAGCGGGCTGGCGCTCGGGCTGGCGAGTTTGGAAAACGGACGCCGCCGCTGGCTGCCCGCGCTCGCCGCCGCCGCGTGCTTTTTCGGCGCGCTGCTCTCCAAAGAAGCCGGTGTCTTCGCCTTCCTCATCTGGTTCCTCATCCTCGCGTGGCGGCGCGAGTCGTGGCGGGTTTTCGGGAAATGGCTCGCCCTCGCCGGGCTCGTCCTCGGCAGCTATGCCGCACTCCGTTTCACCGCCGAGAAAACCTCCCCGCCACCGCCGCCGGCCACCCCGCAGGCCATCCGCCCGATCCTCGCCGCGCG
>JAYWEB010000400.1:0-3066 GCA_043779575.1 Chthoniobacter sp.
TCATGCGCAGGCCGGGGATGCGCACATCGAAGAATGTCACCGCCGCCGAGTTGATAAAGCGCAGCCGCACGCGCTCGCCGGGCCGGAAGATGCCGGTCCAGTTGGAGTCCGGCGCGAGGCCGTTCATGAGAAAGGTGAAATCGTGCCCGGTGATGTCGGCGATGTCCGTCGGGTCCATCCGCATCTTGCCCCACGCCCAGCGATCCGCGAGCGCCGCCCGCAGGCCATCTTTGCCGGCATCCCCGATGAAATCACCGACCGTGCGCCGCTGGAAATTCGAGTAACTGCTTTGCTTTTTGAGCTTGGCGACCATCGCCATCGGGTCGCCGGATAGCCAGTCGCCGAGCATCACCACATATTCGCGATCGTAGCGAAATGGCTCGCCTTCCGCCGGGTCGATAATTATTGGTCCATAGAGGCCGAGCTGCTCCTGCACCGCCGTGTGACTGTGATACCAATAGGTGCCGTTTTGCCGCACCGGGAAACGATAAGTGAATGTCTCGCCCGCACCGATGCCGGGATAGGTGACGCCCGGCACGCCATCCATGCGAAACGGCACAAGCAAGCCGTGCCAATGGATCGAGGCGGATTCATGCGCGAGTTGGTTCGTCACGCGGATCACGGCGTCCTGCCCCTCGCGCAAACGCACGAGCGGCCCCGGCACCGTGCCATTGACCGCAATCGCCGAAGCGTGCCGCCCGGCGATGTCGATGCTCAGACGGTCAATCGTGAGATCCAACGGCCCGCCCGTTTCGTGCGCTTTTTTTCCGGGTCGCGCGTAGGCCGGGACGAGGCTTTCAAATCCCGCCAGCACGCTCGCGGCAGCGGCGTTGCGCAGAAAGTGCCGTCGGGTGAAATGGGAGCCGGGATTGTTCATTCGATGTGGATGGCGTTTAGAGATTCAGCATTGTCGCACTATCAGCGCCCGTCAGTGGACGCGCCCGCTCGTCAGCGGCAAAGCGATCCGGCTCCCGCTGAAATTGCTCCATGCACTGCGAAGAGCAGATGGAGATCATCTTCTCCTTGTGCCGGAGGTGACTGAAGGACTCGCGGCATTCGCGCGCATTCCAGCCGCAGACGGTGCAGATGTCGTCCATTTGAGCAATCAGGCAGCCGGCTCGGTGAGAGCTTCCGGTTCGACGCGGCGGATGCTTTCCGCGATCACGCTGAAGGTGCGGCCCGTCAGCCCCGCAGCCGCATTTTCCAGCACGAAGACGCACGGACCGTCTGCGGTCTGGAGCGTGATCTCAGTCGCGTGAACCATGTTCAGGTAGCTCTCCTCATTAGGGCCGATGTGAACACTGCCATCCTCCGTGCGCACGTCGATGGAAGTCGCGATCCCCGTAAAGACACGGCCGCTCGCGGTGTTTAGCTCGACCGTCAGGTCATTCATTTTGTGGGAACGGGGCGACCCGTGCCGTCCAGCCACAAGTGGCTGGACGGCGATCGGGCCGATACGGGTTGTCTCCGTGTGTTTTCTGCGGACGGGGCACCGCTCAACCTTGAAGGGTTGAGCGGCGCCATCTTAGTAGAACGTAACGGAAGGTAGCATCGAAGGAGACGCCTGCTGTTACTTCAGCCGGGCCTTCAACTCCTTCACCGTGGCCTCGTTTTTGAGCATGGTGTCGATCATCATCTCCCGCCCTTGTTTGTCTTTGAGCATCTCATCGCACATCATCGCACAGCCTCCCTCAGTCTTCATGATCGTCTGAACCTGCTTCCGCTGCTCGGCAAGTCGGTTCTGAAGTTGCTGATCGTCGGCCCGCGCGGATTGCGCGAATGCGAGCCCCATCACTGCCACTGTCATCATTAGTTTTTTCATGTAGTTGGTTTTGTTGTTTGCGTGAGCAGCTTTCGGCAGCTCACGAGATCACTTTCGCGACATTTCCGATCCACTGCTCCGCATCTGCTCGGAAAGACTCCGCATTTCTTCGGATGGGTCCGCGTCAGTTCTTGTGCCCTGCGCAGGTGTAGGCGGACTTGTCGCCGCACTTCGTGCATGTGTGTTTGTAGATCGTCACCGACCCAGCTTTGCCGCCGGGCACCGAGAGGACTGAAACCTTGCCGCCGCAGCCGGAGCAGCCGTGGGTCTGGTCCGGCGCAAACCATGAGAGGAAAGTCTTCTTCTCCTTGATCGGGTCCACCGTTTTGCACGACGTGCAGGCGAAGGCCATCGGCGTGCCCTTTTCGAGTTTTTCCGCCTGCGCCTTGCTGTCGATGCGGGTCGGATAGTTGGTCAAGTTAGCGTTGCCGGGACCGGCGAACGATGACGTGGTGATGAACGCCGCCGTTAAGGCGAGCGCGAGGTAGGTTTTGGTGTTCGTTTTCATTGTGCGATGAGCAGAAGTTTCATCGCACCGGGGAATCGGGGCTACGCATCCGCCCGGAAAGACTGCGCGTTTTTTCGGGTCGCGCCAGCCTCCGCTCAAGCCTCCGCCAACGGGAGCTTCGCGCGGTAATCGCGCGGCGCTTCGCCGACCACTTTCTTGAAGGCGCGGTTGAACTGCGAGAGCGACTGGAAGCCCACTTCAAACGCAACTTCACTCACCCGCCGGTTCGGATTGAGTAGGAGATTTCGCGCCTTCTCGACCCGCGTGCGCGCTACGTATTCGACGAAGTTGATCCCGGTCATCTCCTTGAACTTTTGACTGAAATACGTCGCGCTCATGTTCACGACGTGCGCAACGGTAGCGAGCGACAACTCTTCGTCCGCGTGCTCCGCGATGAAGCTGCGTGCCCGCGCTACGGCAGGCGACTCCTTTGCCTGACCCTTCAAGACGAGCGCACTGCTGCACGAGGCCAGATGCTCGGCGAATGTATTGAGCAGGCGGATGAGCGCGTCGTATTGCTTCGGCGTGAGGACGCGCGTGTTGAAGTAGTATTCCTCCAGTTTCTTCAAATCGACCTCCGCGCCCCACTTGATGAGCGTCGCCGCGATTTGCTTGAATTGCACCTTGTCGGGCCGCTGCAACAAGACCTGCCCGGTATGGAGAAACGCGATTACATTCTCGGCGACTCGCACCGGCACGGCGGTCTCGCACAGGCCCGCAAAGCACTTGAGTGTCT
>JAYWEB010000401.1:0-3062 GCA_043779575.1 Chthoniobacter sp.
GCCACGAGGCCGTCGAGCGCGAGGTCGGTGTTGAGCTGGCGCTGGTTGGTGAGGAAAAACGAGAGCGTGTTGATCTCGTAGATTTTCACGATGAGCTTCGGCGCGTTCTTGATGAAGAGGTCGAGCGCCACGTCGTCGGCGAGCGCGGAGAACGGCGGATTGGTCAGCGCGAAATCCACATCCACGCGGTCTTTCAGCGCCTGAAAGGCCGCGGGCGAAAGCAGCGACGCCCAGCGCTCCGGCTCGCCGATGCCGGCGGTGATCATGGCCTCGGCGAGCACCGGCCGCAGCCAGGTGTCGCGCACGTAGGGCGTCCATTTTTTCAAAATCTCCGCCGCGTCGAGATCGCCGGGCTTCGCGTCGAGCCGCGCGAAAATGCGGAGGAAATAATCGCGCACCAGCGGCTCGTCGTTGCCGATGGGCAGGGCGATGGCCACGACCTCGGCGAAGTTCGCGCCGAGATCCACGGCGCTGCGCTGTTGCTCGGGCGCGTCGAGATATTTCGGGTTCATGTAGCCCGTGCGGCGCGGGAGCTTGAGGTATTCGAGGAAGCGCTTTTCGTCATACACGCCGCGCGTGCGGTCGTACTGGAGGCGCTGGTAAAGCAGGTTGGCCTTGAGCGAGCCGAACGCCGGCGAAAGCTTGCCCGCAAAGGCCCACGTCCGCTCCAGCCACGCCTCGCGCTCCACGGGATCGAACTCGGCATCCGCATCCGCGCCCGGTGCCAGCTTGCGCAGTCGCGCGAAGACGAACGCCTGATTGTCGAGCAGCGCGGGCATGCGCTTCGCCAGCTCGTCGAGTTGCTCCGGCAGCAGCGCGCGATGGATTTCAAACTCCCCGAATCCCTGGCTCTCCTTCGTCTGCAAATCCGTGGCGATGTATTCCACGAGGTTCGGCAAATCCGGCCGCTTCAACCGCGCGAGCACCACGCGCACATGCGCCGGCTTGAGCGCCACCTTTTCCCGCACCAGCGCCTCGATCGCCGCGTCGCCGAACTGGCCCAGATCGTCGCCCGCCTGCATCGCCTGACGCTGGAAAACCTCGCGCGCAATCCGCGCCTGATCGAGCGCCGTGGGCAGATCGGGCTTCTGGTCGCGCGCCTCCTGCTGGTGGTTGAACTGGAGGTTCATCCGTTCGCGCAGAAACTTTAGCGTCGCCTGCGGGTCGGCATCGTAGCCCAGCAGCGCCTCGCGGTTCTCGATCACCCGCCGCTGCGGCGAACCCGGATTCCGTTTCGCCCACTGGTCCATGAGCAAGGCCAGCTTCGCCTTTTGCTTCGTGTTTTGAAAATGCAGCGCCGAGAAAAAGTAAAACTCCTCGCTCCCCGGAATGAGCTGGCCCAGCACCGCCTCCCGATCCGGCGCGAGCGCGAATTTTTCAATGAAGCCGATTTCATTTTCGCCCCGCACCAAAGGCGCGAGAGCGAGGAAGGCGGCGAATGGAAGGAGGAGACGATTTTTCATAAGCGGGGATTTTCGGGTGAAAAGAGACTGCGCCAAAGGTGCCAGCCTCCGCGTCGCGCAAGCAACAGCGGAGTGGCCGGCACAAAGCGCAGCTCAGGTTGCAGGGAGGACGGATGGGGTAGGGGGTTTATTAGAACGTGAAAGAACCGCGGAGCGACACGCCGCGTGCAGCGCGACCAAAAATGATCCGTCATCCTGAGCGGAGTTTCGCCGCAGGCGAAGGCGGCGGGCGAAACGGAGTCGAAGGATCTCTAACTATTCGCGGGCGGAGGCGGGGGAGAAGAGCCCCGCAGTCGAAGCGACGCCGCTCGCTTACCAGCCACCGCCTTCGCCCCCGCCGGGAGTGAGAGGTCCTTCGACTGCGCTCCGCAAAGCCTCCGCTCCGCTCCGGATGACGGCTTTGGATTTTTCCGCAGCGCGGGCTTTCTCTCCCACTTCCAACCCGAAGTTTGCCAACGCTCCGCCAACCCGCCAGATTCCCGCCCCTTAAAATCCCATGTCCGAAATTCCCAAGACCTACGAACCCGCCGCCATCGAAGAGCGCTGGTATGCCCAATGGCTCGCCGACGGCTGCTTTCATGCCGATCCCGCGTCCGCGAAGCCCGCGTATTCCATCGTCATCCCGCCGCCGAATGTCACCGGTGTCCTGACCCTCGGCCACGTCCTGAACAACACCATCCAGGACATCCTCGCCCGCCGCGCGCGCATGCTCGGAAAGGAAGTCCTCTGGCTCCCCGGCACCGATCACGCCGGCATCGCCACGCAGACCGTCGTCGAGCGCACATTGAAAAAGCAGGGCGTCATCCGCCACCGCGACGACCTCGGACGCGAGAAATTTTTGGAGAAAGTCTGGGAGTGGAAGGACAAGCACGGCGGCATCATCATCCAGCAGCTCAAGAAACTCGGCTGCTCGTGCGACTGGGAGCGCGAGCGCTTCACCATGGACGCGGAGTATTCAAAGTGCGTCTCGCGCGTCTTCGTCGATCTCTACAAAAAGGGCTTCATCTATCGCGGCAAACGCATGGTCAACTGGTGCCCCGCCTCCCTCACCGCGCTCTCCGACGAGGAGGTGGTGATGAAGCCGCAGAACGGCACGATGTATCATTTCAAAGTCGAGGTCGCCGAGCTGCCCGGCACGTTCCTGACCATCGCCACCACGCGCCCCGAGACCATCCCCGGCGACACCGCCATCGCCGTAAATCCGAAAGACCCGCGTTACGCGCATCTCATCGGCAAACACGTCCGCCGTCCCCTGCCCGTGCAGATTCCCGACGAGCAAAAACTCATCCCGATCATCGGCGATGAGCACGTCGATTTCGCCTTCGGCACCGGCATCTTGAAAGTCACGCCCGCGCACGACAAAGCCGACTTCGAGATCGGCCAGCGCCACAAACTGCCGGTCATCGACATCATGAATCCCGACGGCACCATGAACGCCCTCGCCGGCGAATCGCTCGCCGGCCTCGACCGCTTCGAGGCGCGCAACGTCGCCGTCGATCACCTCCGCGAACTCGGCGTGCTCGTGAAGGAAGAGCCGTATCAAAACAACGTCGGCTACTCCGAGCGCGCCGACGTGCCCATCGAGCCCCGCCTCAGCGA
>JAYWEB010000402.1:0-3051 GCA_043779575.1 Chthoniobacter sp.
GAGACCACGGTGAGCCGCGCCATCTCCGGCAAATACATGGCGACGCCGTGGGGCGTCTTCGACATGAAGTATTTTTTCACCCCCGGCTACCAGACCGCCGACGGTGCCTCGATGAGCAACACCAGCGTCAAAGGCACGATCGCCGAGATGGTGAAAAGCGAGGACGACAGCAGCCCGCTGAGCGACAAGGAAATCGTGGAGCTGCTCGAAAAGCGCGGCATCCCGATCGCCCGCCGCACCGTGGCCAAATACCGCAACGAACTGAACATCCTCCCGAGCAACATGCGCAAGCGCTACTGACCGGGCGGGCGGGCCGGTGAGAGTCGGGAAAAATTCGGCACACTCGTGTCTTGAAAGCGGGACGCCGGCGGGGCAAAAGCTCCGCGCCTCTGCGGCACCCGGAACCATGACCTCTTCATGGCCCGTCGCCGACCGCACGTGCGCTCCTATTTTTCCCCCGGTGAGGGCGGACGCTCCCCGTCCATCCGGCGACCGCTCACGGTCCCCGCGCCTCTGCGTCTCGGCGTTAAACCCGAGCGCCGGGCTTGGAGGCCAACGGCCTCACCCATGCCAGCCCAGGGCAACGCCCTGGGAACGACATCCAAAGCGAGCGAGCCCTGAAAGGGCGGGACAAAGTCGTGCGCCCCATTATGTGTCGCCCTTTCAGGGCTGGCCCGTTTTTTCACGCTTTCCCAGGGCGTTGCCCTGGGCTGGCTTGGCGTCGCACCTTTGGTGCTGAAAAGCCGCGTCCAGGTTTAATCGCCAACCAACCCCCGCGATCCGGCTCACGCTGCGACCGGGAGGACGAGCAAATCGGGACGCGCGGCCCGCTTTCCCGCGCAGCGCGGAGAGGATGCGCAGACCCACGAATCCGAGCCCTCGGTGCGGTGCCGGCGGATGGCCATGGCCTGGCCGCACGACGGACACTCGGGGTCGAAAATGCGCGCGTAGGTGGTGAAGTCCTCGATCCAGGTCGGCACGTCGAAGAGGTTTTCCTCCGGGCGGCGCACCGCGGCGATGCGCTGCTCCAGGGCGCGGCGGTCGAGGAGTTCGATGGACTTGTCTGCGGCAAACTCCCGTGCCTCGCGCGTGAAGCTGCCCGTGGTGACGACGATGCCGCGCGGGGCGGCGGTCCCGGCCATGAGGCCGTAAAATTCGCGGAGTTCCCGCTCGTTGACGCGCGCGGTTTTCCAGTCCTGGCTCCGTACGGGGATGCTCTCGCCATCGCGGCGCAGCGTGAGGTCGCTGCCGTCGTCGGTGCTGAGCGCGGCGGAGATTTCCACGGTGTAGCCTTCGCGGCGGAAAATCTCGCCGAGGAGCAGCGCGATCTGGTCCTGGCGGAGCGTGCTGAAATCCGCGGCGCTCTCCGCGGCGGGCGGCGCAGGCGCGGGTGGCGTGGAGCGCGGTGCGGTCGCCACCGGGCGGGGCGCGGGCCGTCTGAACCGTAGGTAAGCCATGAAAGCAAGGAGGGCGCAGCCGGGAAAGACCCCGCCGAGGAGCCACCATTTGCTACCTGTGTGAGCCGGGCTGGCCGCGAGCGGTGGCTGGGCAGTCGCCGGAGCGGGCGGTGCGGCGTGGGCACCGTCCGCCCGCCAGGTGGCATGGGTGCGGAGCTGGGGCTTGGCGACCGCGACCTGCACGGTGGGTTCGGCGGCGGGGACGGCGGGGGCGCTGGGTTCCGCTGCCGTTTGCAAAAAACTCTCCGTCAGGATCGGCTCGGCCGGGAGCGGGACAGGCGCGGCGGGTGCGGCGCGACGAAAGATCATGCTGGTCGGCTGGGCGCTGTCCGTCGTGGCCACGGCACCGTCATCGCGCGTCCACTGGCGGCCTGGGTGGCCGGGCGCGGTCGTCTCGCGCCAGCGGTCCAAGCCCCCATTGGCCTGGAGCAGCGAGTCGATCTCGGCGGCGGGGATGGGGTGGTTCGTGCGGTAGCTGAGCTGGCCCACGACACCGTCCTGGAATTCCAAATCCGCCGACCAGCCGGCCCACGCATACCGGGCGCTGTGGCGGGCGGAATCCTCGACCGCCGGAGCCCCGTGGCGGGCCGTGATCTGCGCGGCGGTTTCGCCCAACTGCAGCCCGTGGCTGAACGCGGCGGTCAGGAAAAAAAGCAGCGCGAGCGACAAATTTTTGGTGGTGCGACTGAGGTCCATTTCTAGCTAAAAAGCAGGATGCTGACCAAGCGCCGCCACGGATTTCCCGCCACCGCAGTGACCGCGTCTCGGGACGCCACCTAAGAATCCTGCCCGCCGCGACCTTATTAACCAGTAACAACGATGCGCCAATTCCTGATCTGCACTCTCACCCTCCTGCTCGCCGCCGGGTTTGTCCGGGCGGTGGAAAAAGATGACGAAGGCGTGCGGCTGGCCGTGCAGGTGCGCGAGATTTTTGTGGCGAAATGCGCGGACTGCCACGGGCCGGACGTCCCGCGCCCCAAGGGAAAATTCGGCTATGTGCTCGACCTGAAACGCGTCGCCGCCAACCCGGAATACATCGTCCACGGCCAGCCGGCGCTCTCCGATCTCTACAAGATGATCCGCGATGACGAGATGCCCGGAGAGGATGCCAAAGTGCCCGTTTTAACCTCCGCCGAAAAGGAAACCGTGCGGCGCTGGATCGAACTCGGCGCGCCGGAACCCGCAACCACGGCCGGGCCGATGGCGCCGGCGGTCACCGCGGTCGCTGTCGTCGCGGCGGAGCCAAAGGCGAAAATGCCGCCGTGGAAGCGGACGCTCCGCTGGATCGGGCGGTTTCATCCGGTCTCCACGCACTTTCCCGTGGCGCTGATGCTCGTGGCGGTGCTGGCCGAGGGGCTGGCCTGGTGGACGGGCCGCGCCTCGTGGCAGCAGACGGTGCGCTTCCTCGTGATCGTCGCCGGGCTGGCCGCTCTCGCCACCGCGAGCCTCGGGTGGATCAACGCATCGTTCACGAACTACGTCGGCCAAAACGCGGCGATCCTGACCTGGCACCGCTGGCTGGGCACGGCCACGGCGATCTGGGCGGTGGTCTGCGCGGCGCTTGTTGCGATGGGCGAATGTCGTGAAGGCACGC
>JAYWEB010000403.1:0-7553 GCA_043779575.1 Chthoniobacter sp.
TCAGCCTCGTGCTTTTGGAGCAGGGCCGTGGCGATGCCGCCGCCGAGATTGGAGAATTTGTAAGTGACCGACGGACTGGCGACCTCCTCGGTTTTTTCCTCGACCGCCGGATCGACCGGCGCAGCGGGAGCGGGGGCCGGGGCGTCCGGCGCCGGGGTCGCGGGTTCAGCGGCTTTCGCCTGCGCGGCCACCTCAGCCGCGGCTGTTTTTTCCTTGGCCTGCTGCGCGGCGACCTTGGCCATTTCCTGACTGTTCCAGATCGTCCAGCCGATGAGCACGGCGATGGAGAGACTGACGGCGATGATTCCTTTGCGATCCATAGAGGTTAAAAGCGGGCTGAAAATTTGCGCGCGCCGAGCGTCCGCGGCACCGGGTCCGAACCCTGCCCGCCCCACGGCTGGCAGCGGGCGATTCTTTTCACCCCGAGCCAGCCGCCGCGGCAGACGCCGTGGGTTTCGCAGGCTTCGAGAAAATAGTGGGAGCAAGTCGGCTCAAAACGGCATCCGCCGCCCGGCCCGCAGATCGCCCGCAGGAACGGCGAGGCGACCCACTGATAGCTGCGAATGAAGGCGCGAATCAGGAACATGGCGTCAGGATGGAGCTGCGCAGCGCGAGCTGCTGCCATTCGTCGCGCAGCGCCTGAAAACTCGCCCTGGTCGCCGCCTGCCGCGCGATGAGCGCCAGCCAGACGCCGGATTTCAACTGCGGTCGCGCCGCCCGCACGATCTCGCGCAAGCGCCTGCGCACCAGATTGCGCTCCACGGCACCGCCGACCCGGCGGGAGGTGATCAAACCGATCCGGGCCGCCGTTTCCCCTCCGGCAGAAAGCACACTCAGAACCATCAGCTTGCCATGAAACGAACGCCCCGCGCGTTTCAGCTCGGCAAACTCCCCCACGCGGCAAAGGCGCGCGGATTTTGGAAAGCGCAAACGGGTCGCAGGCATTTATGATCTCTGATTTACGACTACCGATTTCAAGTCCCGGGCTCGCCCAGCCCGCCCCGAATCTTAAATCCTAAATCCTAAATCCTAAATGAATCAGGCCTGCGTGTGCCGCTTGAAATGAATCTCGACGCCCTTCGGGAGCAGGCGCTTGCGCCCACGCTGGCGGCGGCGCGCGAGGATGGCGCGGCCGTTCTTGGTCTTCATGCGGGCGCGAAAGCCGAACTGCTGTTTACGGGTGCGCTTCGAGGGCTGGTAGGTGCGTTTCATGGTTCGTTTGGAAAAAGAGGGCGAAGGTTAGCGGTCTGGTTTCGCCTGTCAACCTGCCAGCGAAATAATCTTCGCGGCCACCGGATGGGGCTTCGTTGACTTTGCGGACTCCGGCTTGGCTTTGCCGAAAAATCCCACCGGACCCGGGGGCCGCATCCCAAAAAACCTGCCGGCAATGTTGACAGAAATTCGCGAACCCGACATTTTCCCGCGCACCCCGCCCGAAACGTGGTAATTACGAAAATCCCCACTCAATGGAATCATCCAATCACAACCTCATGACCGTCAAGGAAACCGCGGAATATCTGCGGATTCCCGTTCCCACGGTTTACTACCTCGTGCAGCGGGGCCAGCTCCCCGCCGTGCAGATCGGCGGACGCTGGCGTGTCAAACGCGACGCCATCGACCGCGATGTGCTGCACACCGAGGAGCAGGGCCAGCCGACGGTGCTGGTCGTCGATGACGACGAGGACATCCAGGCGATGTTCAAGCTCTTCCTGAAAAAGGCCGGCTTCAGCCGCCTCATCGTCGGCACCGGCGAGGATGCGCTCGCCGCGCTGGCCAAACAGAAGTTCGACTTTTGCTTTCTCGACCTCCAACTGCCGGACATCACCGGCGACGAGATTTACAAGCGCGCCAAAAAAATCGATTCCGCGCTCCCCATCGTGATCATCACCGGCCACCCGGACAGCGAGATGCTCGACAACATTCTCAAGCACGGCCCCGTGACCGTTTTGAAAAAGCCGCTCCAGCTCGCGCACCTCAAGCAGACCCTCCGCCAGCTCGGTCGCGAAAACCCGGCGAAGTCCGCGCAATCGGCGTAGCCGCGATCAGGTCAAGGTCGGCCGCGCCTTGTGCCAGTCGGTGGATTGCTCGTAGGCGTGGGCGATTTGCAGGAGCCGTGCTTCCTGAAACGGCTTGCCGAGAAGTTGCAGCCCGATGGGCAGTGGTCGGCCCTCGACGTGCGCGAAGCCGCACGGAATGGAGATGCCGGGGATGCCGGCGAGGTTCGTGGCGATGGTGAAAATGTCGGCGAGATACATCTTCAGCGGGTCGTCGCTGCGGTCGCCGGCCTTGAACGCCACCTCCGGCGAGGTCGGGCAGATGATCGCGTCCACCTTTTCAAACGCCGCCGAAAAATCGCGCCGGATGAGCGTGCGAACTTTCTGCGCGCGGAGGTAAAAGGCATCGTAGTAACCGCTGCTCAGCACATACGTGCCGAGGATGATGCGGCGCTTCACCTCCGGGCCGAAGCCCTCCTCGCGGGTCCGCCCGTAGTGGTCGAGCAAGTTCGCGGCATCGGCGGCGCGGTGGCCGTAGCGCACCCCGTCGAAGCGCGCCAGATTCGCCGACGCCTCGGCGGTGGCGATGATGTAATAGACACCGACGGCGTGCTCCGTATTCGGCAGCGAAACCTCGACGATTTCCGCGCCCAGCGACTCGTAGTGGCGCACCGCGGCGCGCACGGCGGCGTCCACCTGCGGGTCGAGGCCGTCGATGAAATACTCGCGCGGCATCCCGAGGCGCATCCCTTTCAAATCGCGCCCGAGGAGCGCGGTGTGGTCGGGCACCGGCTCGTCGAGGCTGGTGGAATCCTGCGGGTCGCGGCCCGCGATGGCGTTCAGCACGAGCCCGGCATCGCGCACCGTTTTGGTGAAAGGGCCGATCTGATCCAGCGAGGACGCAAACGCGATCAGGCCGAAGCGCGACACGCGGCCATACGTCGGCTTCAGCCCCACGATGCCGCACAGCGCCGCGGGTTGGCGGATCGAGCCGCCGGTGTCCGAGCCGAGCGCGGCGAAGGCTTCATCCGCCGCCACCACCGCCGCCGAGCCGCCGCTGGAGCCGCCGGGAATGCGCGAGGTGTCCCACGGATTTTTCGTGTGACCGAAGGCGGAGTTTTCCGTCGAGCTGCCCATCGCGAATTCATCCAGATTGCAGCGCCCAAACGGAATCGCGCCCGCCGCGCGCAGCTTGCGGATCACCGTGGCATCATAGTTGGAGCGGTAGCCTTGGAGAATTTTCGACGCCGCCGTGCAGGGCTCGCCGCTCACATTGATCACGTCTTTGATCGCGATTGGCACGCCGCCGAGCGGGAGCGAAACGTCCGCGTTTTCCGCGCAGGCCAGCGCCGCGGCGAGATCGCGCGACAGGTAGCCGTGAATCTGCGGATCGACGCGCGCGATGCGTTCTTCGAGGGCGCGCAGCACCTCGGCGGGCGAGACTTCTTTCGCGCGCAATCTGGCCTGCACGTCGGCGAGGGAAAGGGCGGGGAGTTCCATGAGTTATTCGATGACCTTCGGCACGATGAAGAGCTGGTTCGCGGCGCGCGGCGCATTGGCGAGCGCGTCCTCGGCGGTGAACCAATCGCGCGGCGCATCTTCGCGGAAGACGTTGAAAATCGCGTTGGCGTGCGCCGTCGGTTCGATGCCGGTGACATCGACCTGCTCCAGCTTTTCCACGTAGGCGAGGATCTGGGAAATCTGCGTCTGAAACTTCGCGATTTCCTCCTCGCTGAGGTGCAGGCGCGCGAGCTGCGCGGTGTAACGGACATCGAATTGGGCGCTCATAGGGGCGCGGAGTAAAAATGAAATCGCGCCGCGTGAAAAGGGGGGAAATCTGACGACGCCGGGGTGCCTGGCCGCCCCGGACACGTCGCGCGCATCCGGCATCACACCCTGCCGCGATACCACTCGACGAAGCGCGGGATGCCTTCCGCGATCTTGGTGTGCGGGTCGTAGCCGAGGAGGGCGCGCGCTTTCGAGATGTCCGCGTAGGTCAGCGGCACGTCGCCGGGCTGGTCGGGCATTTTCTGGATGACGGCTTTTTTCCCGACCGACCGCTCGATGGTGGAAATAAGTTCGCTCAACGTGGTGGTCTGGCTTTCGCCGAGGTTGAAGACGTCGCAGAGCGGGCCGTCGTAGGTCAGGCAGGCGGAGATGCCTTGGAGGATGTCGTCGATGTAGGTGTAGTCGCGGCGGGTGGAGCCGTCGCCGAACTGCTGGATGGGTCGGCCTTCGTCGATCGCTTTGGTGAAAGAATGGATGGCGAGGTCGGGGCGCTGGCGCGGGCCATAGACGGTGAAGAAGCGCAGCGAGATGGTGCGCAGGCCGTAGAGGTGGGTGTAGTTCGAGCAGAATTGCTCAGTGGCCATCTTCGTGGCGGCGTAGGGCGAGATGGTTTGGTTGATGAGCATTTCCTCGCGGAAAGGCGCGGTTTTGATGACGCCATAGACGCTGGAGCTGGAGGCGGAAACGACGCGCGGGACGCCGTGGAGGCGGGCGGCTTCGAGGATGTGCCAGGTGCCGGTGATGTTGGTGTCGATGTAAAGCTTCGGCTCTTTGATGGAAGGGCGCACGCCGGCCCGCGCGGCGAGATGCACGATGGTGTCGGGGCGGGTCTCGCGGACGGCGCGCTCGACGGCGGCCCAGTCGCGCAGGTCGGCTTCGTAGAGCGGCGCGTCTTTGGCGAAGGCGGCGATGTTGGCGCGCTTGATGGCGGGGTCGTAGAAGTCGTTGAAGTCATCCAGCACGCTCACCGTGTGGCCGTCGGCGAGGAGTTTTTCGACGAAATTGGAACCGATGAATCCGGCGCCGCCGGTGACGAGAACTTTCATCCGCGCACCGTATGCGAGGCGCGAAAACGCGGGCAAGGGAAAGTTGGCCGGCGGCGCGCGGAGGCTTGGAAATACGGGCTTTGGCGGGCGATGGCCCATTTTGTTGGCGCGGTTCGGGCAAAATTGTTGACACACGAAAAGCGGAGTGAGAAGAAGCGCGCACTATGTCCGACGAACTCCCTCCCGCCCCCGCTGACGACGACGCTGCCAAAGCCGAGACGATCCGCATCACCCTGCCGCCGCGCCCCGATCAACCCACGACCGTGAAGCGTGAGACGGTGCGCATCAATCTCCCCGGCAAGCCCGCGCCGACTTTGCCGCCGCTCGGCAGTGCGCCGAAAAAGGAGACGACGAAGATCGTGATGTCCGAAAGCACGACTCCGCCTCCGCCTGCGGCCACGAAGCAAACCGCGCGCATCGAGATCCCCGGAATGGGAGCTGCTGCCCCGAAGCCGCCGGCCCTGACGCCCTCGCTCGCGTCGTCGCCGGTCGCCCCGCCGCCTCCACCGCCATCCGGTGCCAGACCTTTTGCCCCGCCACCACCGCGCCCGCCTTCGCAGGCCGGGATGCCGCTGCCTCCGGCGAAGTCCGCGAGTGGCATGCAGCCTCCGCCGAAGCCGCCGTCGCTCAGCGGTCCCCGCCCGACCGTCCCGCTCAAGCCCGCGCCCGCTCCTGCTGCCACGGCCGCGCCGAAAAAGGAAACCGCGCGCATCACCCTGCCGACGGAAGGTGCGGGTCCGAGCAAACCCGCGATGCCGAAGGCCACGGTCAAGATGCAGCAGACGCAACCGCTCATCAGCAAGCCCGCCCCGACGCTCACCCAGTCGTCGGCGATGACGCGCGCCCCGGCGATTTCGTCGTCGTCCGCCATGCAGGTGGAATCCGGCCCCGACAGCGTGACGAACGTCCTCGCCATCGTGGCGCTGGTCCTTTCGCTCGGAGCCCTCGCCTGCGCCTACCTCGCCTACCAGGCCACCGCACTCCCGTCCTAATCCACCATGGCTAACGCTAACGTCCTCAACGTCACCGACGCGACTTTCGACGCCGAGGTCATCCAATCCGACAAGCCCGTGCTCGTCGATTTCTGGGCTCCGTGGTGCGGGCCGTGCATCCAGCTCGGACCAGTGATCGACCAAGTCGCCGACGCCACCGTGGGCCGGGCGAAGGTCACCAAAGTGAACGTGGACGACAACGCCGAGATCGCCGCCCGCTACCGCATCCGCGCCATCCCGGCACTGCTCCTTTTCAAAGCGGGCGAGGTCGCCGAGCAACTCAGCACCCGCTCGAAAAGCGACATCGTGGCGAAGCTCGAAGCGCTCGCCTAAAGCGGCCGCCGCACCATTCCACGCCGCGCTCTCCTCCGAGAGCGCGGCGTTTTTGTTTTTTTGCCAAAGCGGATGCCGGGACTTGAGCTGCACCGCCGGGACGCTAGCGTGCTGGCCGCTCATGAACCGCCTCTTTCCGTTCCTTCTCGCGCTCCTCGCCATCGCTGCCGCCCGCGCGCAGGACGCCATCTCCCGCGTCGAGGCACCCGCCGCGCCGCGAGTCGCCCCGCAAGTCGCCTCCACCACGCAGCCCAGCGCACCGGCCGCGTCCGCCGCGTCCGCCGCGGTGCCCACGCCCACCTGGGACACCCAGAAGCAGGCCCGCGCCTACATCCTCGGCATCCCCGGCCCGCGCGGGCAGATCGTGGATCGCCACGGCAGCCCGCTCGCGCAGACCCGCGTGAGCCACAATCTCGGCATCAGCTTTCCCACCCCGCTGACCATGACCGACCCGCAGGTTCTCGCCTTTGCCCACCAGCAGGTGCTGACCGCGCGCGCCGTCATCGGCCGCCCCATCACCCTCACCCAGGAGCAGGTGCTGAAGCATTACAAAAACCGCGGCGTCGTCCCCATGCTGATCGCGCAGGATTTGAAATCGCCCGAGATCGAAAACTTCAACCGCCTCAAGCCCGAGCACCTCACCCTCCAGGCCGTCTATCAGCGCTACTACCCGAATGGCCAGCTCGCCGGGCACATCCTCGGCTACGCGGGGCGCGCGGGGCGGATGCCGGACGGCGTCATGCAAAACAACGAGCTGCTCTGGCCGGACGCCGTCGGGCGCGAGGGCTTGGAGCAATCCTTCGACGACCAGCTCCACGGCAAGAACGGCCAGTACAACATCTCCTTTGACGCCAGCGGCAAGAAAAGCAGCGAGCAAATCTCCATCAATCCGCAGCCCGGCTACAACGTCGTCACCACCCTCGACGCCGACCTCCAGCGCCTCTGCGAGCGCACCCTCGAGCACGGCGTGAAGCGGGGCGCGATGGTCTTCATCGACCCGAACAACGGCGAAATCCTCGCCATGGCCTCGTGGCCCAACATCAACCCCAACTGGTTCATCCCGACCATTTCCGAGGAGGCATTCAAGGCGCTCAACGACGACCCGAACATCCCGCTCATTCCCCGCGCCTACCGTTCCTCGTATCCGCCGGGCTCCGTTTTCAAAGTGGCCACCGGCCTCGCCGCCCTGCAGGAGCACGTGGTGGACATCGACGATGAATTCCAGTGCCCCGGATCGATGACCATCGGCCACATCAACTTCCGCAACTGGAAGAGCAGCCACGCCGGTTCGCTGAACTTTTGCGAAGCGCTGACCCAATCGTGCAACACCTGGTTTTACCAAGTCGGCATCAAGACCGGCTCCCGCCGCATGGCGGATTGGGCCGGGAAGCTCGGCCTCG
>JAYWEB010000404.1:0-7540 GCA_043779575.1 Chthoniobacter sp.
AGCTTGCGCAGTTTCCGCTCCATGAGCTGGAGATGGATGTGCAGCGAGTTCAGCGGATTGCCGATCTCGTGCGCCACGCCCGCCGCGAGCAGCGTGAGCGCGGTCAGCTTTTCGCTCTGGATCGTCTCCTCCGTGGAGCGCCGCGTCTCCGTGATGTCGCGCAGGATCACCGCGTAGCCCACCATCTCCGGCACCGGCGCGCGCCGCGCCGCGGGCGGATCCAGACTCAGCGGCACCACGTAGAAATTCAGGAACCGGTGCTGAGGATAAAACACCTCCATGTCCCGGCTCACCATCTTCCCCGCGTCCACCAGCTTGTCCCACTCCAGCCCGCGCAGGCGGTCGCTCAGCGGCTCGCCCATGCACTTTTCCCGCTCCAGCCCGAACAGCTCGCACGCCGCGCGATTCAGGTAATTAATCCGCCCCTTCAGGTCCGTCACGATCACCCCTTCGTGGATTGCGTTGAAGATCGTTTCGAGGAACCCCTTTTCATCCGCCAGCCGCAGCAAATAGCCCTGCACCTCCTCGGGCCGCACGCGGTTGAGGCGTTCGATGAGCTTGTCGAGAAAGCCGGAGTTCATGGGGAAAGGATGAGGGATGAAGGATGAAGGATGAAGCGGATTGTTCGCCGGTGGCGTGAGCGAAATTTCGGCCTTCATCCTTCACCCTTCATCCTTCATCCTTTCCCCATGACCATCGGCGACTACCTCATCTCACGCCTCGCGGCGCACGGCGTCGGTCATGTCTTTGGCATTCCCGGCGATTACGTGCTCGGCTTTTACGAGCAGCTCCGGCAGAGCCCGCTGCAGACGATCACGACGTGCGATGAGCAGGGCGCGGGCTTCGCGGCGGATGCCTACGCGCGGGTGCGCGGGCTGGGCGCGGTGTGCGTCACGTATTGCGTGGGCGGGCTGAAAGTGGTGAACCCGATCGCCGGGGCATTTGCGGAGAAATCGCCGGTCGTGGTCATCAGCGGAGCGCCGGGAATGAACGAGCGCGAGCGCAATCCCCTGCTCCATCACAAGGTGCGCGAGTTCGACACTCAGCGGCGCGTTTTCGCGGAGATCACGGTGGCCCACGCGGCGCTGGAAGACCCGGACACGGCCTGCGCGGAGATCGACCGCGTGCTCCACGCGGCGCTGCGCTACAAGCGGCCCGTCTATCTGGAGCTGCCGCGCGACATCGCCGGCCAGCCGGGCCGGAGCGGGCATCGGCCGCCGGAGGTGCATGAGAAAAGCGACGCCCACGTCCTCCACGAGGCGCTCACGGAAGCGGTGGCGATGATGAACGCGGCGCGGCAGCCCGTGGTGCTCGCGGATGTGGAAGTGCATCGCTTCGGGATGCAGGACGAGGTGCTGCGGTTGATCGAAAAGGCGAACGTGCCCTTTGCCGCCACGATCCTCGGCAAGTCGGTGCTCAGCGAGCAGCACCCGCTTTACCTCGGCGTGTATGAAGGCGCGATGGGCCGCGACGATGTGCGCGCCTACGTGGAGGCGAGCGACTGCGTGATCCTGCTCGGCGCGTTCATGACGGACATCAATCTCGGCATCTACACCGCCCAGCTCGACCTCGGCCGAGCCATCTACGCGACCAGCGAGAAGCTGGCGATCCGCCACCACACGTTTGAAAACGTGCGCTTCAAGGACTTCGTCCACGGCTTGCTCGCCGCGGATTTGCGACCGCACGAAAACGGCGTGCGCCCGGCCCCGCCGCGGCCGCGCGAGTTTGTGCCCGCCGCGCCGGACGCGCCGGTGACGATCGCGCGGCTCTTCGAGCGCGTGAACGCCTACCTCGCGGACAACACCGTGGTCATCGCCGATGTGGGCAACGCGCTCTTCGGCGCGGCCGACCTTTTCATCCGCAACCGCACCGACTTCCTCGGCCCCGCGTATTACGCCTCGATGGGCTTCGCCGTGCCCGCCGCGCTCGGCGCGCAAATGGCCCGCCCCGAGCTGCGCCCGCTGGTCCTCGTCGGCGACGGCGCGTTTCAAATGACCGGCCTGGAGCTGAGCACGATCGCGCGCTTTGGCCTGAACCCCGTGGTCATCGTGCTGAACAACGCTGGCTACGGCACCGAGCGGCACATGCACGACGGGCCGTTCAACGACGTGCTCGCGTGGCGGTATCACCGACTGCCCGAGCTGCTCGGCGTGGGGCGCGCGTTTCTCGTCGAGACGGAAAGCCAACTCGACGCCGCGCTCGATGCCGCCGCGCAGCACACCGCCAGCTACTGCCTGCTCGACGTGCGGCTCGACCCGCTGGACAAAAGCGCCGCCCTCGGCCGCCTCGCCGAGCGCATGGCGAAGAACCTGTGACCCGCCGGGAGTTTGATTGACACCCCGGGGCCGCGCCCTGATCCTCGCGCCCGCTAACGGGGCGGCGATGGTCTGGCCGCCCCGTTTTCCCCCAAATCCGCATCCTCGCAGCGCCACAGCTTCCCGGTTCATGTCCCCAAAAATCCTGGTCATCGACGACAGCCTCGCCACCTCGAAACTCGCCGAGGCGGTGATCGCGCAAAACTTCCGCCACATCGACGTGCTCGTCGCGCAGTCCGGGGCGGACGCCTTCGAGCGGTTTCACCTCGCGCAGCCGGAGCTGATCCTGCTGGACGAAACCATCCCCGACATGGATGCCGAGGCGATTTGCCACCGGCTGCTCAATGACCCGGCGACGGCCGGCGTCCCGGTCGTCCTGATGGCCACGAACGGCCACGGCGCGGGGCTCGCCGACCGCTATTCCAACGTGCAGGAAGTGCTCACCAAACCGGTCACGCCCGCCGCGCTGACCGAGGTGGTGGGCGCGACGCTGCGCCAAGCGAAAGTCGCCGCGCGTCCGGCAGCGCGCCCGCTTTTCCACGATCTCACGCGCATCATTTTCAGCGGACACACGGGCTTTTTCTCCCTCCGCTCGGCGCTGCAAATGGCCCACGGCGACCAGCTCACCGGCGTGCTCCGCTTCTTCCTCAACCGCCATCCCGTCGAGCTGTTCCTCAATCAGGGGCGCTTCCTTTTTGCCACCACGCGCAACGCCCAGCTCTACTGCGGCGCGTCGCCCGCCATCCTGTCCTCCACCCCGCTCGGGCAGATCGTGGAAAGCCAGGTCCACCAAGCCGCGACCGGCTGCCCGCTGTTTTTGCAGCTCTCCTCGCGCAGCGGATTCCCGCACGACGATGTGGTGCAAATCGTCCGCGACCACGGGCAGCGCGCCTTTGCCCATCTCTGGACCGCCGGGCGCGTGAGCTTCGAGTTCGAGGATCTCGCGGCGTTTCCCGACTACGCAAAAAACTTCCCCGTCAGCACCGAGGACCCCGACAACTGGGTGCTCGGCAGCCTGCGGCACGTGCGTTTTGAAAACCTGCTCAGCTCGCAGCGGCCCGACCCCAATGGCAGCCCCGCCTACACGCGCCGCGGCTACGAGCTGGTGCAAAAGCTCAAGGTCAACGACGTGGAAGCGCGCTTCGCCACGGCGATCAACGGCTCGGAATCCCTCCAGTCCATCGCCAAGCGCATCGGTGTCCCGCTCAACGACGCGCTGCTCATCGTCTTCCGTTTCGCCACGCTGGACATCATCGACTACTGGTCGTCGAGCGTGCTCGCGCTGCCCTCCGGCGAGGCCGGCGCGGAGTAGGGGAAAAAGGCGGCGCGGCATTGCCGGCGGCGGCGCGGGGCGGCATGGTGGGCGCACCGTGCGCGCCGCCATCGAAGACTTCATCCTCCACCTCGCCACCGAGCGCGGGCTGTCGGTGAACTACCAGCTCTCCACGCGGCTTTCGCTGGAAGGCTTCGCGCTCTGGCTGGAGCGCGGCCAGCTCGTGCAGGCGCTGGGGGACGCGGCGCTCGACGACCTGATCCAGCGCGGCGAAGCACTGCCCGAGGTGAAGCTCGACCCCGCCGCGGTGACGCTCGACCAGATCGGCGCCTACCTTGCCCACAAAAAGCGGCTCGGGCTCTCGGCGGGCTCGATCAAGCTCATCGTCGTCGCCGTGAAAATCTTCATCCGCTGGCTGCACGCGCGGCGGCGCATCCCGCACGACGTGGCGGAAAATCTCCCGCTCCCGCGCACCGAGCGCTTCCTGCCCGAGACGATGAATGAACTCCAGACCGACCAACTCCTCGAATGCCTCTCCGCCACCGCCCCGCGCGGCCTGCGCGACCGCGCCATCCTCGAACTGCTCTACGCCAGCGGCCTGCGCGTCTCCGAGCTGGTCAATGCGCGGCTCGAATTTCTCGACCTCGAAAACCGCATCATCCGCGTCGTCGGCAAAGGCAGCAAAACGCGCCTCGTCCCCGTCGGCCAGAAAGCGTGCGACGCCCTCCGCGCCTATCTGGAAAAGGAACGCCCCGGCATGGTGAAGAAGCGCACCGGCAGCGAAATCTTTCTCTCCCGCAACGGCACCAAACTGACCACCGTGCGCATCTGGCAGATCGTGAAAAACGCCGCGCGCCTCGCCGGGCTGGACCTCAACGTCTATCCGCACCTCCTCCGCCACAGCTTCGCCACGCACCTCCTGAGCAACGGCGCCGACCTCCGCATCATCCAGGAACTCCTCGGTCACGCCGACATCTCGACCACCCAGATTTACACCCACGTCGATCAGCAGCGCCTCAAAGCCATCCACCTCCGCTTCCACCCGCGCGCGAAATAAACAAGCGACCGGCGCACCACGCACCGCCCATCCCCCGGCGCGGAGCGCGAAAAAAACGCCGTCATCCTGAGCGGAGCGGAGGCTTTACGAAGCGCAGTCGAAGAACCTCTCGCTCCCAGCGGGGGCGGAGGTGGTGGTGGCGATGTTGCTATATCAGGCGCAGCCCTCTGCCTCGTTGCGCCTGAGGCAACGAAAGTTGGCTCACCGTGATTCGCGCACCGCTGTAAATTCCACTCCGGCCCCGGTCCGGCCCTTGGTGCCGTTGGGGTCAATGGGCAGGATGAACCATTCACGCCCGCCATCCGGAAATTTCATGATCAATTTGTCGTTTTCAATTTCCCACTGCTTCCCAGCGGAGGACCGATCTCCAGGTTGTTTCCATGTATGGTTCTGGAAGAACTCTTTGATATGAGAGCTTCCAGTCCGCGTATAGGTGATTCTCCATTTTCCGGCGATCGCAGACGCATCATTCTGCCCGGTGGCTGGTTTGTCTCCAATCAAACTGCTGCCACCACGGTCTAACGGCGAAAGTCCACTTGGCGCCGCAGGAGCCTGTGTTGAAGCCTCTGCCACCCGCGTGGCCCAAATCCTATTGTGTCCCTGATTTTCTCCCGAAAGTTCATTCCCATCTCGAATCAACGAAAGCGTATCCACAATGGTGTCCGTGGTCCAAGTGATGACGTAAGTCCGCGGCGTCTCTTTCGGGTTCCTGCAAACCCATTTTCCCCTTCTTGCGCCGTGCTCCGCCTCCCCATTGGCGTTGAGCGACATTAGCTTGTCACTGTTCATCCATTTCCAACGACCGACTGCTGGATCCTTGTTGACTGCTGTTGCGGAACCGGCAACTCCCAAGGGATTCTCATTTGAAACGGCGGACGAACTGTTTGGCGATGCCTCCTTGATCGCCTTTACCTCATTGCGCACAGCCAGCGCGGCGGTGAGGTTGCCGCGTTGAGTGAAGGATACTTGCAGGGCTTCGAGCGCCGCGAGATAGCGGGTTTGGATGGCCTCAAGAGCTGTTTGCATTTCCACAGTGGTCCGCCCTTTCAAAGCCAGCAGCTCCTCGCAAGGCATCCCGGGGGATTCCGAACCCGGCTTGCCTTTGGCTGCGGCAATGGCGTTGTCAATCGCGATTGCGGCATCCAAATCACCCGCTCCCTTTTTCGCCTGTAATAATGCGCCGAGGGCGGTGACATAACGCGCCCGAATGGGCTCGCGAGCTGCCTGAAGGTCCGAGGTGTAACGGAGTTTCTGCGTCTTGAGTTCCGGCGAATCGGGTGGCGCGACCGGTGGAGTTTGAGCAAACGCGTGAGATGCTAGGAGGGCGAGGACGAGGATGAGCGGTCGAATTTTCATATGTGGCATGGGTGGTGTTAAGTACTAAGTCAGGCAATTCACTTGCGGCTGCCTCGCGAGTTCCGGCGTAGCCTGAGACTAAAGTTCAATGTGGCTCCGGCCAAAAGTGCCGTGCTGTCCGGTACAGGCACCACGCTAGCCACCCGGAGTCCGGTTCCGACGCCCGAATCGACAGGGCACGAAGCGAAATAGAAGGAAGACGGAAGCCAATAGATCAGATCGCAATAGCTACCACCCCGTTGGATGCGCGTTTTGCCATAGGTGTCATTTCGCCCATCGTAAGTGGTCTCCGTCCACTGGCAGGTATTTCCCGTCTGTCCCTGCGTTCCATAGTCAACGGTGTCCAAAATTCCGTGGAATCCACTCCGGCGGATTGAGCCGGCTTTTTCCCTCGGCCCGATCCAAGAAAAAACGCCGGAAGTAAAATCCGGCGTTGCGTATTCCGCAGAAAGCGCTTGCCGCCGCTTTACGTTGAGCCGTTTGAACTGGGAGCCGTGGAGGCTTTCATGGGTGCGGGAGGTTGTAGCGGGCTGGCTCGGCTCTGGGAAGATATTTTTGTGACATTTTTCGGACGGATAGAGGGGAGGGGCGCGGAGCGCGAAAAATACGTCGCCAACCTGAGCGGAGCTGCGCCGTGGGCGCAGGCGGCGGGCGAAGCGGAGTCGAAGTCTGGCCTGAGCCACCGAAATCTGAGTGGTGCTCGGGATGCTCGTCCTGCTGCGCGTGGCCGTCATCGGCGGCGGTTGCTCGGGGCTGCAAGACAAGATGGACCTCGTGAACGGTCCCGCGCACCGCGGCATCATGGCGGAGTCCTCCGGCGTGCGCCTGCTCATTGCGCCGAAGAGCGCGCTCTTCGGCAGCGGCTCGGCACCCGAATACAGCGACGACCTGCAAAAAGGCGGCTTCAAAATCACCAACCCCAATGCCGTCGCCCACTGCTCCTGCGGCGGGAATTTTTCCGCCTGACGGAGAGCGCCAAAAATTGCTCCCGTTGCGCACCGAAGAAACGGAGGACACCGGCATCCTCCCCGGCAAACAACCGTGACGAAGTCACCGGTCTTTCGTCACGAAGGCACGAGCCGAACTATCCCCTCTTGGCCGCGCTTCTGCCGCCCTTTGGTTTCACATCCACCGTCGTGACCATCAGCAGGTCGATCAGCGTGAAACTTTCATCGCCATGAGTCAGGATCGCCGAGCGTCCGCTGGGAAAGAACGAGAGAAATTCGTTGTGTGGCACATTCAGTTTCCGGCCATCCGCCAGCGTCAGCGTAAAAGGCGTGAAGGGCCGGGCGGCATGGAGTTCGCGGAGGATGGCGATGTTCATGGCGCGGAGGCTAGCATCCGCCGCGAGTGGCGGCAAGCACGCTTGAGGCATCGTGGGAGCGGGAGAAAACCTCAGCGAGAAAAATGCCTTTATCCTGAGCGGGCGGAGGCTTGGTGAAGCGCACTCGAAGAACCTCTGATACCATCTTTCACAAATAAAGTGACATACGGATGAAGGATTGGGCAGAGGAGTGGGATGGCTGGAGTAAAACTCCA
>JAYWEB010000405.1:0-3042 GCA_043779575.1 Chthoniobacter sp.
CGTTCTGGACTACGGCGACTCTCGAAACGAATACGACGCGCTGCAAAACACAGCCGGTGTCATTGATCTGAGCTTCCGTGGCCGGCTCTGCCTCGCCGGAGCCGATCGCGCCCGCTTTCTCCACGGCCAGGTCACGAACGATGTCAACAAACTGAAGACTGGCCAGGGATGCTATGCCGCGCTCGTCAGCGCCAAAGGCAAAATCGAAAGCGACCTGAACATCTACTCTTTGGAAAACGAGCTGTTGCTCGATTTCGAGCCGGGATTAACCGCGTCGCTCCTGGCTCGGTTTGAAAGATTCATCATCGCGGACGACGTTCAGGTGATTGATGTGGCGCCCGATTACGGGCTCCTCAGCGTTCAGGGTCCAAAGACAGATTCCGTCGTCGGAGCCCTGGGACTGCAATTGGAGCTGCCCGCTAAGCCGCTCGCTTTCTCCTCTGTGAAAGACGCGAGCTTCGGCGAACTCTATTGCATGAGAATTTCGCGGGGACCGGTCACCGGTCTTGACATCTTCGTCCCGATTGCTTCGCTGCCGGTGATCGCCGGAAAGCTTCTGGCGGCGGCAACCGAGCAGGGCGGTCGTGCTTGCGGTTGGCAGGCGCTTGAACTCACCCGGATCGAAGCGGGAATTCCCCGCTTTGGACAGGACATGGAGGAGACCAATCTCGCGTCCGAAGCAGGTATTGAGGCGCGGGCCATTAGTTACACCAAAGGCTGCTACATCGGCCAGGAAGTGATTTCCCGAATTCGAGCCTTTGGGCAGGTCGCAAAATCGCTCAGGGGACTGCGTCTGGACGGCCCCGCAGAAGCCTTGCCGCAGCAAGGGAGCAAGCTAATCGCGAACGGAAAAGAAATTGGTTACATCACCAGCGCCGCCTTCTCTCCCCGGCTTCAGGCGAATATTGCTTTGGGTTACGTGCGGCGCGAACATAATCAAGTCGGAACCGAACTGGTCGTGCAAAGCGGCGAAAAACCGACGGCCGCCCACATCGTCGCCCTTCCCTTCGCCGCAGAATAAATTTGAAACATATCCCGATCGCCTATTTATATTCCCCGCCTCATGAACATCGAACCGCGCGCGCAGCCGCTCAAGACCTTCACCACTGATGCATTGCCCGTGCGCCTCTATGCCACCCAAACTGATTTGGCGCGGGACGTGGCCGGGCTCGCACACGGGTGCTTGGTGAACGTGCTCGCCAGCCAGGGCTCCGCCGCGGTGATTTTGGCCACCGGCAACTCTCAAATCCAGTTCCTCGAAGCGCTCATTGCCTTGGGCGGCATTGATTGGTCCAAAATCACGCTCTTTCACATGGACGAATACCTTGGCATCAGCGCCGATCATCCCGCCAGCTTCCGACGCTATATGCGGGAACGGGTCGAGTCCCGCGTGCGCCCGCGCGTGTTCCATTATCTCGCCGGCGATGCGCTGTTGCCGTTGGACGAATGCGACCGTTACGCCAAGCTCCTCGGAGCGCAGCCGATCGACCTCTGTTGCCTCGGCATCGGTGAAAACGGCCACCTCGCTTTCAACGATCCGCCGGTCGCCGACTTCCACGATGCCGCGCTCGTGAAACTCGTCGCGCTCGATGCCGCGTGCCGCCGGCAGCAGGTGAACGACGGATGCTTTCCCGCACTCGAGGCCGTGCCCGCGCACGCGCTCACGCTCACGATTCCCGCGCTGATGAGTGCGCGCGAAATCTCCTGCGTCGTCCCTGGAGAGCGCAAAGCCGCGGCGGTGCGCGACACGGTGCTCGGCCCGATTCGCACGGATTGTCCGGCATCCATCCTGCGCACGCATCCGCGCGCCGTGTTGCACCTCGACGAAGCCGCCGCATCGCTGCTCCCAAAATGAAAACACGCTTCGCCTTCGCCGGATTCCGGCACGCACACATTCTCGATCTCCTCGCGGGCGTGAACGAACGCGACGACACGGAAGTCGTCGCGTGCTGCGAGGAAGACGCGGCCGCACGCGCGGCCCTCGGCGTCACCATCACCCACACCGATTTCGCGACGATGCTGCGCGAGGTGGAATGCGAAGTCATCGCCATCGGCGACTACTATTCCCGGCGCGGCGCGCTCGCGATTGCCGCGCTCCAGGCCGGCCGCCACGTCCTCAGCGACAAACCGCTTTGCACCACGCTCGAAGAACAAGCCGCCATCGAGTGCCTCGCCGCCGGGCGCGGACTTCTCGTCGGCCTCCAACTCGATTCGCGCGATTCCGCCGCATTCCGCACGCTCCGCGAAATCATCGCCAGCGGCGAGATCGGCGAAGTCTGCACCGTCCGCATCCAGGGCCAGCATCCGCTCCTCCCCGGCACACGGCCCGCGTGGTATTTCGAGCCGGGAAAACACGGCGGCACCATCAACGACATCGGCATCCACGCGTTCGATTTCATCCCGTGGCTCACCGGCCTCGACTGGCAAAAGATCGACGCCGCCCGCTCGTGGAATGGCAAGGCGCGCGACTTCCCACATTTCCACGATTGCGCGCAGCTCATGGCCACCCTGAACAACGGCGCGGGCGTGCTCGCCGACTTTTCCTACCTCGCGCCCGACCGGCTCGGTTACAAACTCCCGCACTACTGGCACGTCCTCATCCACGGCACCCACGGCCTCGCCGAAGCGCACCTGCACTCCGAGCACGTCACGGTCATCACCGATACCAGCGCCATCCCGGAAATCCGCCCCGCCTTGGAAAGGCGACCGCGCGGCTACCTCGACGATTTCCTCCGCGAACTCCGCGGCGAATCCCCTGCCCTCACGTCCGCCCAGAGTCTCCGCGCTTCCCGCCTCGCCCTCGAAGCGCAACAACTCGCCGGCTGATGCCCGATAAATTTTACGAACTCCGCCTCACTGCGCACACCGCCGCGCTCCGCGGATGCAGCATGTTTGGCGACCTTGCGCCCGAAGATCTGGAGCGCATCGCGCGCATCGTCGAGGTCCGAAGCGTGAGCCAGGGCGACTACTTGTTTCGCGAAGGCGAAATGGTTCGCGGCTTTTACATCGTCCGCCAAGGCGCGGTAAATGTGCATCGCCTCG
>JAYWEB010000406.1:0-7520 GCA_043779575.1 Chthoniobacter sp.
CACCCATTCGGCGAGGAATTCGCCGCGATGATTGGTCACGCGAAGTTTCGTGAAGCGGTGCGCGCCGAAGCCGGACGCACAGCCCGCGGTGAAGCAGAGCGCGGCGAGCAGCAGGAGAGTGCGGGGAAACGTCATGGGCGGCACCTTGGCGGGCACCCCGCGCGACCTCAAGCGCAGAACCAGCGGATTTTGCCATGACCAGCGCGAAAATGAAAACGCCTCTCCGGTGAAGGCCGGAGAGGCGCTTTCTCGTCGGGGGTTAACAGGGAAGACGAGAGCCGGGAGACCGCGGACCGGCAAGGGGAAATTTGTCCGCCGGGAAAAAAACTTCGCCCACACCGACGACACCGCCCGCCGCCCCGACGACTATCGCGCCCACCTCGCCAACGCCGAGCGCGCCGCCGAGACGCTGCGCCTCCGCCTTCACACCACCCCGCCCGATCCCGCGTTTCAGGTCGTCGGCCAAAATTGCGCCGCGTGCCACAAGATTTTTCGCAATGAGCGGAAGTGACGAGTTCCTCGGCTTGACCTGCCCCGCGAGCCGCCCAAGCTCCACGCCCAGCCACCCGTTTGGAGCGATGGCGGACGTGAAAAATCCGTAGCTCCCAGCACGTGGCTCTTTTTTTTGGAGTCGCGGGCGTTGCAAAAAAAACCTCAACCCATCCATCGCCACATGAAACCCAACCTCTCGCGCTTCGGCGCTTTCCTCGCAGCGGCCGTCGGCCTCACCAGCCTCGCGTCGGCCACTGCGCCAACCGAACCCACCGAGCTCGAAGCCGTGGTCGTGACCGGCCGCGCGGACAGCTTGGTCGGCACGGCCACTTCCTCAAATGAAGGCGTGATCGGCGCGGAGCAACTCGCGCGGCGTCCGCTCCAGCGCGTGGGCGAAATCGTGGAGACCATTCCCGGGGTCATCATCTCGCAGCACGCCGGCGGCGGGAAAGCGAACCAGTTTTACCTGCGCGGCTTCAACCTCGACCACGGCACCGACCTGGCCACCACGCTCGACGGGATGCCGATCAACCTCCCCACGCACGCGCACGGCCAGGGCTACACCGACCTCAATCTGCTCATCCCGGAACTCGTCCGCGAGGTGAGCTACAAAAAGGGGCCGTACTTCGCGGAGATCGGCGACTTCGGGTCCGCGGGCGCTTTCAATATCCATTACTTTGACACGCTGCCGAACCGGCTCGCCGTGGCCACCGGCGGCACGCTCGGCTACGGGCGCGGGCTGCTCGCCGGCTCGCCCAAACTGGGTGCGGGACATTTGCTCTATGCCGCGGAGTACGAGCACGCCGACGGTCCGTGGGACAAGCCGGACGATTTTCACAAACTCAACGGCGTGCTCCGCTACAGCGTCGGCGATGAGCAGAACGGTTTCTCGCTCACGCTCGCGGCGTATCACGGCGTGTGGGATTCGTCGGACCAGCTCGCGCGCCGGGCCATCGGGCGGGAAGTCGGCATCTGGGGCAGTCTCGACGACAGCACCGGCGGCGACAGTTCGCGCGTGAACCTGCTCGCCGACTGGCGGCGCGGCGACGAGCACAGCGCCACGCGCATCCTGCTCTACGGGTTCTACTACGACCTCGATCTGTTCTCGAACTTCACCTATTTCCTCGACGACCCGGTGCGCGGCGATTAGTTCGAGCAAAAGGACCGGCGCATGACGCTCGGGCTGAAGGCCAGCCAGACGTGGTTCGGCGAACTCCTTTCCCGCAAGACCGAGAACACGCTCGGCCTGCAGGTGCGGAGCGACAACATCCGCAACGGACTTTTCCACACGCAGGACCGGAACCGCCTGAGCGCCACGCGGGAGGATCACGTCATCGAGACGAGCGTGGGCGCGTACTGGGAAAACAAAACGTCGTGGGCGGAGAAGTTCCGCACCGTGCTCGGGCTGCGCGCGGATGGGTTCCACTTCGACGTGCGCTCCTCAAACCTCGACGTGAACGCCGGGAGCGAGACTGCCTTCATCGCCAGCCCGAAAGCCGCGCTCATCTTCGGCCCGTGGGCGGGCACGGAGTTCTACGTCAATGGCGGCCTCGGCTTTCACAGCAATGACGCGCGCGGCGTGCTCACCCGGACCGATCCCGGCTCGGGCGAAAGCGTGCGCGGCGCGAAGCCCCTCGTGCGCACGAAAGGCGCGGAAATCGGCGTGCGCTCCACGGCGGTGCCGGGCCTGCAAAGCTCGCTCACGCTCTGGCTGCTGGACATCGACTCGGAGCTGCTCTTTGTCGGCGATGCCGGCACCACCGAAGCCAGCCGCCAGAGCCGGCGCTGGGGCGTGGAGTTCGCCAATTTCTACGACGTGACCCCGTGGCTCACGCTCGACGCCGACTTCGCCTGGTCGCACACGCGCTTCCGCGACTCCGCGCCGGAGGGCCGGCACATCCCCGGCTCGCTGGAGACGGTCGTGGCCGCGGGCGTCTCGGCGCATGACTTCTGGGGCGGCGCGTTCGGCAGCGTGCGCGCACGTTACTTTGGCCCGCGCTCGTTGCTCGAGGACGACAGCGTGCGCTCGCCCTCGACCACGGTGGTGAATGCGCAGCTCGGCTACAAATTCAACGAGACTTGGACCGCCACGGTGGATGTGCTGAACCTCCTCGATGAGCGCTCCAGCGACATCGACTACTACTACGCCTCACGCCTCCGCGGCGAAGCACTCTCCGGCGAGGACGACCGCCACACCCACCCGAACGAACCGCGCAGCGTGCGCTTCACGATCAGCGCGCGATTTTAGATGCACCGCGCGCGGGTGCCGTCTTAGCGTGCGGGCTCGATGAGCCCACTTTCCACGCCCGATCTCGCGCCGCTGGCGGCGGGCCTTTTCACCAGCTACCGGCCGCCCGCCGGCGTCTATGACGAAATGCTGGACGCGGCTGGCCGGCCGCGTCCGCACTGGGCGGAGCTGGCCCGGCGCATCGAGCGGGTGGGCGCGGACGGCCTGCGCGAGCGGCGGGAAAGCGTGCGCGCGCTGCTGCGCGAGCACGGGGTGACATACAACGTTTTCGCCGAAGGACGCAGTGCCGAGCGCCGCTGGGAGCTGGGCACGCTGCCGCTGCTCATCGGCGCGGAGGAATGGGCGGCGCTGGTGCCGGGGCTGATCCAGCGGACGCGGCTGCTGAACCTCGTGCTCGCGGACATCTACGGCCCGCAGCGGCTGCTGCGCGACGGCGTGCTCCCGCCGGCGCTGCTCCACGCGAACCCCGGTTTCCTCCGCCCGTGCCACGGCATGCAGGTGCCGCGCGGCATTTTCCTCTCGCTCCACGCCATCGATCTCACGCGCGCGCCGGACGGCCGCTGGTGGGTGCTCACGGACCGGACGCAGGCGCCGAGCGGGGTGGGTTACGTGCTGGAAAACCGGAGCATCGTCTCGCGGGTGCTGCCGGAGGAATTCCGCGCCTGCCGGGTGGAGCGGCTGGCGGCGTTTTTCGCGGCGCGGCGCGAGGGGTTGAAAGCGCTCGCGCCCTGGACGGAGACGCCGCACACCGTGCTGCTCACGCCAGGGCCGCTGAGCGAGACGTACTTTGAGCACGCCTATCTGGCGCGGCATTTCGGGCTGTCGCTCGTGGAGGGCGGCGATCTCACGGTGCGGGACCGGCGCGTCTTTCTGAAAACGCTCGATGGGCTCCAGCCGGTGGACGTGATCGTGCGGCGGGTGGACGACACGTATTGCGATCCGCTGGAGCTGCGCGGCGATTCTTTCCTCGGCGTGCCGGGGCTGGTGGAGGCCGCGCGCGCGGGCCATGTGGCGATCTCCAATGCGCTCGGCTCGGGGGCCGTGGAATCCCCGGCGATCCTCGCTTTTCTGCCGAAGCTGGCGCGGCATCTCCTCGCTGAGGAACTCCGGATTCCCAACGTGGCGACGTGGTGGTGCGGGCAGGAGGCGGAGCGCGAGGCCACGCTGCGCGGCCTGGAGACGCGGGTCGTGAAACGCAGTTTCGTGGGCCACGCGGAGCCGGCCTTCGGGGCGACGCTCACCGCGGACGCACGGCAAAAACTGGCGGCGCGAGTCCGGGCCAATCCGGAAAATTATGTCGGCCAGGAGCGCGTGGCGCTGTCCACCGTGCCGCTCTGGAACGGCGTGAACCTGGAGCCACGTCCGCTGATTTTGCGCTGCTACGTGTGCGCCACGACGGACGGTTTCGCGGTCCTGCCGGGCGGGCTCACGCGCGTCTCGGCCACGGCGGATTCCCCGGTGGTGTCGTCGCAGCACGGCGGCGCGAGCATGGATACGTGGGTGCTTTCCGCCGGGCCGGAGGAAAGCGCGAGCGTGGCGGAGACTGGCACGCCGGCCGCCTTCGAGCGCGGCCACGCCTCGGTACCGAGCCGGGTGGTGGAGAATCTTTTCTGGCTCGGCCGCTACGCCGAGCGGCTGGAGGACACCACGCGGCTGCTCCGCACCGCGCTCAGCCGGCTCGCGGGCGAGGGCGGCCCGGGCGATGAACGGGAGCTGGCCGCGCTGGCCCGCTGGCTCGCGGCGGGCGAGATGCTGCCGGAGCATTTCGCGGAAAAATACACCCTCACCGAGCTGGCCGCCGCCCTGCGCGATCTCGTCTTTGCCCGCGATGAGCCGGGCAGCGTGCGCGCCCTCCTGGAGCGCGTGGGCTATCTCATCGCCAGCGTGCGCGACCGCCTGAGCGGCGATACCTGGCGCATCCTCAACCGGATGCAGACCGAGTTTCCCGCCACGCCGCGACGCCCCACCGCGGGCACGATCCTCGTGGTGCTGCACCGGCTCATCATTCACCTCGCAGGCTTCAGCGGCATGGAGACGGAAAACATGACACGCGGCCACGCCTGGCGCTTCCTCGCGCTCGGCCGCCGGCTCGAGCGCGCGCTCAATGTCACCTCGAATATCCGCGCCGTCCTCGCCACCGACCCCACCGGCTCCGCCGCCCTCCCGCCGCTGCTCGAGTACACCGACAGCACCATGACCTACCGCCGCCGCCATTTCGCGCAGCCGGAATTGCCCGCCACGTTCGACCTGCTCCTCGCCGACATCAGCAACCCGCGCTCACTCGCCTTTCAATGCCGGGCCATCGCGCGCCACTTTGACGAACTGCCCGAGGCCCACGGCACGCGTCCCGACCCCCTGCCCTTCCGCCAGATCCTCGCGCAACTCACCGCCGCCGACATCCCCGCTCTCGCCGAACGCGCCCGCCGCGGGGACGCCGAACCCCTCGATGCGCTCCTCATTGAAGTCGCCGATGGCTGCTCCGCGCTCTCCAGTTTCCTCGCCGCGACTTACTTCAGCCACATCGCTCCCCGCCTCAGTTAAAACTCTTAATCGTAATCCTGCTCCTGATCCCTGCCGCTCCAGAAGAGCAAGAGCAGGAGTTCTGAAAGATTTTTTCCATGCTCTACGCCGTCACCCACCGCACCACCTACACCTACTCCTCCGACGTCGCCGTCTCGCACCACGTCGCGCATCTGCGCCCGCGGGCGCTGCGTTGGCAGGAGCTGCAGGAGTTCGCGCTGGAGATCACACCCGAGCCGGACGCCCTCTCCGAGCGCATCTCCTTTCACGAAACACCAGCCACCTTTTTCACCCTCGAAAAACCGCACGCCGAGCTGGTGGTGACCGCCCGCAGCCGGGTGCGCGTGGCCGCCCCGGTCCTCCCGCGGCAAAGCCCCGCGTGGGACGCTGTGCGCGCCGCCTGCGCGGGCCATCTGCTCACCGAGGCGACCGCGACCGGCGAGTTCCGCTTCGATTCGCCCTACGTCGTCCGCCGCGCCTCGTTCGCCGACTACGCCGCCGCGTCCTTCCCCGCCGGCCAGCCTTTGCTCGACGGACTGCGCGACCTGACCACGCGGATTTTTCGCGACTTCAAATTCGACAAACGCGCCACCACCGTGGCCACGCCGCTTCAGGATTTTTTCCAAAATCGCCGCGGCGTCTGCCAGGACTTCGCGCACTTCGGCATCGCCTGCCTGCGCTCGCTCGGGCTGCCCGCGCGCTACGTCAGCGGCTATCTGGAAACGCTCCCGCCGCCGGGCAGGAAGCGCCTCATCGGGGCCGATGCCTCCCACGCGTGGCTGGCCACCTGGTGCCCCGGCCACGGCTGGATCGACGCCGACCCGACGAACAACCTGCTCCCCGGCGACCGCCACATCACCGTCGCCTGGGGCCGCGATTTCAGCGACGTGAGCCCGCTCCGCGGCGTCGTCGTGGGCGGCGGCGAGCACGAGCTGAAAGTGTCCGTGGACGTCGCGCCGATCGCGGAATGACGCCGCGGAGAAAAAACATGCCGTCATGCTGAACGGAGTTTCGCCGCGGGCGGAGGTGGGGGCGAAGCGCAGTGCAGCATCGCTGAAAGTAACGGGCGGAGGCGGTCCGGTGAGACGTGCGCGATCACTCCCCCCGCCTCCGCCCACGGACCGTCAGGATTGCGCCGCCCACCTCCGCCCCGGCGCTGTCGCGCGGACTCGGCTCTTCGCTCCGTCCGGTTCGCAGACTCCCGGAACTCCGCTCAGGATGACGGCCTGTTGGAGGCTTTCGCCGCAGCGCGCGCTTTCTCCCACCGGCCCCCGCCTTCGCCCCCGCCAGAAAGTTAGAGGTCCTTCGACTGCGCTCCGCAAAGCCTCCGCTCCGCTCAGGATGACGAGTTGTTTTTTTGGCTGTCGCCAGCGCGCGTTCGCGTTCGCTATTCCGCACTGATCCAGCGCCGCGCCTTCATTTCAAAGCGCGGGAGAATCCCGTGCGCGACGCGGGTGACGGGGATGCGGAGTGAAAATGCCTGGTTCAGCGCGCGCTCCAGGCGGGACGCGGCGGTGTCGTCGAGGGACTCGATCTCGACCGCCAGTTCGGTCATCGCGCCGCGCTGGGAGACGGTCACGCGGTATTCGCCGATCTCGGGGATCATCCGCACGAGCGCGTCGAACGCGGTCGGATACACGTTCACGCCGCGCACCACGACCATGTCATCGGCGCGGCCGATGATGCCGCCTTCCAGCGCGATGCCGTGTGCGTCACGCGACCACTTCACGAGATCGCCGGTGCGGTAGCGGAGCAGCGGCCAGGAGTGACGGCCGAGCGGCGTGAGCACGAGTTCGCCGACTCCGCCTTCGGCCACGGGCGTCGCGCCGCCGGGCTCGATAATTTCCGCGAAATACGACTCCTCGACGATGCGCAGCACGCCCTCGCGCTCCGGGTCTTCGTACGCGACCGGCCCGACTTCCGTCATGCCGTAGTGATCGACGACGCGCGCACCATTCCACCCCGCGCTAATGCGCTGGCGCACCGCGGGCACGCTGCCGCCGGGCTCGCCGGCGACGATGATCGTGCGCACCTCCGCCGCACTCAGCGCGATGTTTTCCTCCCGCGCCACATCGATCAGCCGCAGCGCGTAAGTCGGCGTGCAGCACAGCACCTCGGCGCGATGCTCGATCATCGCCCGCAAGCGCGCCGCGCTGCTCAGTCCGCCGCCGGGCAGGCACAGGCAGCCGTGCTGCGCCGCGGCTTCAAACGCCGTCCAGAAACCGAGGAACGGCCCGAACGAAAACGCGAAATAAACGCA
>JAYWEB010000407.1:0-7517 GCA_043779575.1 Chthoniobacter sp.
GGCGTTCGCCGGACAGCCGCGGACGAGGGCGTCCGCGCCACGGGGCTGCGGCCTTCAATGACCAGCCAGGCTGGAAGCGAGGGCGTGGGCGATTTTCAAAAACTCCTGCGCGACCGGATTGCCGGCATCGGCGGCGGTGACGGGCAGGCCGCGGTCGCCGGCCTCGCGGGTGGCGATGTCGATGGGGATCTGGCCGAGGAGCGGGACTTTGAGGCGGGCGGCTTCGCGCGCGCCGCCGCCGGTGCCGAAGATGTCGTAGCGCACGCCGTCGCTCGGGCAGAGGAAGTGGCTCATATTTTCGATCAACCCGAGCACCGGGACGTTGACCTTCGTGAACATCGTCGAGGCCTTGCGCGCGTCGATCAGCGCGACTTCCTGCGGCGTCGTGACGATGACCACGCCCGCGAGCGCGACCGTCTGGACGATGGTGAGCTGGATGTCGCCGGTGCCGGGCGGGAGATCGAGCACGAGGTAGTCGAGCGCGCCCCACTCGACCTGCCGGAGAAACTGCTGCGTGTATTTCGTGACCATCGGCCCGCGCAGGATCGCGGGCGCGGCGTCGTCGAGGAGGAAGCCCATCGACATCAGTTTCAAATCCGCGCGCTCGATCGGGATGATGCGGTTTTCCTCCGTCGCCATCGGCCGCTCGCTGGTGCCAAACATGAGGCCGATGCTCGGCCCGTAGAGGTCGCAATCGCACAGGCCGACTGACGCGCCGTTTTTCTGCAAAGCGACCGCGAGGTTCGCGGCGACGGTGGATTTGCCCACGCCGCCCTTGCCGCTGGCGATGGCGATGACGTGCCGCACGCCCAGAATCGCCGACGCCGCCATCGGCGCACCGCCCGCCGCGGGCGCGGCCTGCGCCGGAGCCTGGATGTCGATGCGCACCGTGGCCTGGCCGATCCCCGCGAGCTGCGCCAGCGCCGCTTCGGCACCTTCCTTGATCGTCTGCGGCACGCGCGGGTCATTCGTGGCGAGCGACAACTGCACGAGCACCTCGCCGCCGTTCACGCGCACCTCTTTCACCAAGCCGAACGAAACGATGTCGCGGCTGAAGCCCGGATATTTGACGGTGGAAAGTTTTTCGCGGACGAGCGCTTCGGTGATGGCAGGCATGCGGCGTGGATTAGTCGATGGGCGGACGGGAGTGAAAGCGGAAACCTCAATTTCAGATGCGGGCAAGCGCCTCGCCACAGTCTTCAGCCGTCCGCGCCGGCCTCCCCATTGCCACCACATCGGCGTGTGACCCGGTGGGCAAACAGGCCAACGCCCCACCCGCTGAGGACATCGGCGACGTGATGCTGGTGCGTGAGCAGCGTCGAAAGCGCGATGGCCGCGGCCCATACCCAGAGCAGCGCGCGGCCCGCGGGCAAAGCGTGGCGGGCAAAGGCGGCGATGCAGCAGACGGAAAGCGCGACGTGGAGCGAGGGCACCATGTTGTGGTCGAGATTCAGCCGGTCGGCAAAGTGGAAGAGGCCGGCCCAAATGCCGAGGTCGCCGGGTGGGGCGAAAGCGGCGCGCGATGGGATGAGCAGAAAGCCGATGCCGCCCATGAGCGTGGCGAGCGCGAGGCTGCGGGTGAGCGCGGTGATTTCGCGCCGCTCGCGGACGATGAAGGGAGCGGCGAGGAAGAGCAGATGGATGCTCATATAGATGACGACCGCGCCGGGGATGAGCGGGATGGAAAGCTCGGCGGGCAGGTGGATGGGAACGCGCGAGCAGTTTGCGGGCGGTGGTGGAAGTTGGCTGTTCGTGCGGCATGTCTCAGCGGGTCTTGGCGAGAAAATCCATCGCCGTCGCTTCGTTTTCTTCGATGGCGATTTCCACGGCGCGTTGGGCGGCGGCGAGGAGGGTGCGGGCGCGGGTGCGGGCGGTGTGGGCGCTTTGCACGGCGGCGACGATGGTGCTTTGGGCGGTGACGGGGATTTTGGGGAATGGGAGCGCGAGAAGGTCGCGTTCGCTGATGGCGGGGTAGAGGCTGGCGCTGGTGTGGAGGTCCATCAGTTCACAGAAAAGCGGGAGGCGCAGGTAGGTGAGCAGGACTTCGGCGGGGACGGTGCGCGGCTCCAGCACGACGAAGCCGCTGCTGGCGATGCAGCCTGCTTGCTCCGGCGTGGCGATGGCGGAGAGGCGGCGATTCGGGCGCACGGTGGAGGTGAGCACGTCGCCCGCGTGGACGCGCCACGTCGCGCGGCTGGGCGCTTCGCTCATGGGGACGACGCCATCGGTCGCGGTGCCGTCGCTGCGGATGTCGCTGATTTCGATGTAGCGGAAGGTGTCTGCGGAAAGGCCAACGGCCTGCGCCATGCCAGCCCAGGGCAACGCCCTGGGTTCCGGGGTGGAAAGGGAATCAGCCCCAACGGGGCGGCCCATCGCGGCGTTGGGTCGCCCTTTCAGGGCTTGGTCGTTTGATAACGGCGAACCCAGGGCGTTGCCCTGGGCTGGCATGGGTTGCGCCTTTGGCGCACAGAACGGGCGCGGGGCGCGGGGGTCGAACTTCTCCTGCCGCTGCGGGGCCACGTCGCGCACGGTGAGGCCGCTGGCTCCGAGGCGGTCGAGGAGCTGCCGCACGCGCGGGGCGAAATACTGCGAGTCCACACGCTGGGCGGCGAAGACCTCCGAGGCGCGGCGGGTGTAGGTCAGCGGTTCCGGCGGCTGCCAGTCGCCAAGGCCCAACGCGGCGGTCAGCGTGCTTTCGGCTTCGGCCATTTTCTCGCGGGCCTCTTTCTGGGCTGCAAAAGATTCTCCGATTGTGCGCGCGATTGCTTTCTTGAGCGCAACGCCGAACTGAGGAACCGGCATACCGAACAAGTCTTCTTTGCTCACGAATGCGACGAGCAGGTTTGATTTGAGCCGGTTCTTGAGAGCTTGGCCGTATCTCGACGTGAGGAATGAAAGCAGCAGTGGCGAGTCGAGAGGGTCGTGAGGACGCATCTTGTAGCAGGTGCCGGTGACGAGCGTGTTTCGAGGAACATCATCTGTCACGAGAGCGACTTTTTCGGCCAAGCCTTTGACTTCAATGAGGACTTCGCCCGACTTGATACGCCCTTTCGGATAGCGTTCCCAATCCGCCTGGCTGACACAGCCCATCCCCTCCGTTTGCACAAACGGTGTCTCGATGTCTGCCGCTTGAAGGAAAAATGGCAGCCCTTCCTCAATGCCGATTTCGCGCGGAATTATTTCCGTGCTTTCGTAAATGACGCGGTAGCCTTCAGCGACCAAATCGCCAAAGCGGCGGTGATGACGCAATGCCTGATACGCGGCGTGCGCGTCCTTTCCAAAAAACTCCGGGTCGTAGCGGAGCTTGTCGTTTTCCTCCCGCACATCGCTCAACTTGAGCACCGTGACATCCAGCCCCTCCAACAACGTCGCGTAACGCGCGCTGTCGAAGGGGCGGGTTAGAAAAAACTTAGTCGTTCCTTGCTGCCAAACTCGGCGAAGGCTTCGGCGATGCCGTCCTCGGTGAGGCCGTCGTGATTGAAGAGGTCGTGCTGCACGACGTAGTGGCCGTGCGTGTCGCGCAGGAGCCTGCCGTCTTTGCCAAGGGCGAGGATTTTGTCGCCGCTGGTGTCCTTCGATTCGCGGCGCTGGGTGGCGAAGAAGATATTGTAGTCGTCCGTCTTCGCGCAGAGCGGGCCGGCGGCGGGGTCGGCGTTCCATTTCTGCACGAAGAGGACGCTGGTCTTGGTGCCGGTGTGGGGCTTGAAGGTGTTCGGGTGCAGGCCGACGACGGCGAGGATGCGGCAGCGTTCGGCGATGAATTCGCGGACGCGCTGGTCGCTGGAGTTGTTGAACCGGCCCTGCGGGAGGACGACGGCCATGCGTCCGCCGGGGCGGAGGAAGTCGAGATTGCGCTCGATGAAAAGGAGGTCGCGGCCCACGGCGCTTTCGAGTTTGCCGAGGCCGCCGTCCTTGGCGCGCTTGTGAGCGAGGTCGTAGGGGGAGAGCATGTCGCTCTGCTTGATGTCGCCCGCGAAGGGCGGATTCGCCATGAGGACATCGAAGCCAAATGAGGTTCAGGCAGCGGGCGACGCGGACGCTTTTTTCGTCGAAGTCCACGGCGAAGACTTTGTCGCGGACGTAGTTTTTGCAGCGGCCCGGCTTTTCCTCCATCGTGAAGAGGTGGCTCTGGTCGCGGCCCATGTCGTCGAGGATGGCTTTCCAGACGTGGAAGATGGCGTGGACGGTGAAGCCGGCGGAACCGGCGGCGGTATCAATGAGCGTCTCCTGCTCGCGGGGATTGAGCATTTTCACGCAGAGGTCGATGACCCAGCGCGGGGTGAAGTATTGTCCCTTCTCGCCCTTGGAGGATTGGTTGACGAGGTATTCAAAGGCGTCGTCCACCACGTCGAGGTTGGAGTTGAAGAGCTTCCATTCCTCCAGCGAGCCGATGCAGACGGCGAGGTGGTCCGGGGTGAGGCGGATTTTTTCGCCGATGGGGAAGACGCCGGGCCATTCGCCGCAGGCGTCCTCGAAGAGGCTCTGGATGGCGCTTTTGAGCTGGGCGGCGGTGTTCGAGTTGCGAAAGCGGAGGTGCATGTGCGTGCCGCGATAGCAGGCGAGTTCGTCGTAGAGCTTGGTGAAGATGAGCTTGAAGACTTCCTCGAAGACATCCACGCCCGCGTTGGCGAGGACTTCGTTTTCCATGTCCTGAATGAGGTCGCGCAGGCTGCGGGCGCGGCTGCCATCGCGGGCACGGGCTTCTTCTTTTTCGATGAGGGTATCAATCGTCCACGGCTGCCCGGCGATGTCGTCAATGGTCTGGCTCGCCGTGGGGAGGTCGGGGATTTCGACGAAGTAATTCGGGTTCTTGCGATGCCAGATGACGGGCGTCGCGCCGTTGCTCCACAGCGCGAGCGGTGCGCCGGTGGCGTGGGCGTAGGATTTGAGCTGGTCTTTGCCGTCCTTCGCCGTGGGCTTTTTGACCTCGATGATGCAGTAGGGGACGGTCGCGCGGTCGGCATCGAGGATGACGATGTCGGCGCGCTTGCTGGAGTCGCGCCCGAAGGTGATGGGCACCTCGACGGCGAGACGGCGCACGTCGTATTTGTAAAAGCGGACGAGGTGCTCCAGCCAAAGCTGGCGGACGATTTCTTCGGGCTTGGCGGAGACGTGCTTCTGGCGGACGAGGCAGAGGATCGTGGGCTTCCCGTCCTTGTCGGCGAGACGCTTTTCGACATTCGCCACGGTGCCGGGCGGGAAGAGGTCGAGGGTGTGCGTTTTGGAATCCGCGAGGAGGTCGGCGAGCGTCATGTGCATGGGTGTAGAGGCACAGACGGGACGTGGCGAGCGCGCGTGCATTTTCCCGCGCCCCTGCCGGGGCGCATGATTTTACAGGGCGTGATCCGGGGGTGCCGCTACGCTTTACCCCCGGCTAATTTCCGGCAAGGCCTCCGGCTTGCGGGCCGCTCGTGCTCGATGACGCGCGCCACGGACGGCTGGAAAAATTCTACCGCTCCACCGGCCGTACCGATCTGCGCGGACTGCGGCCCGACCGCTCGATCTTTCGCGGCAAGCACTACCTGCCCATCGGCCTCGTGGAAGCGGGGCGCGGCTGCCATTTCAAATGCGACTTCTGCTCGGTACAGACGGTCTTTTCGCAAAGCCAGACGTGCCGCCCGGCGGACGAAATCAGCGCGGAACTGCGGACGCTCAAGGACACCAAGAAGCTCTTCTTTTTCAGGGACGACATTCATTGCAGTCGAAGCGGCACGCGAGCCTACATAGCACGGGCTTGGGATGCCTTTCCATCTTGTCGTAGCAGAATCTCACCCATACCGTGACGCCATGAAAAACATCACAGTTTCTGTGGATGATGAGCTTTACCACGATGCCCGCACGGAGGCGGCGCGACGGCGGAAATCGCTGAGCGCGCTCGTGCGGGAATACCTCGCGGGCCTGCGGCAGAGCCCGGCGAAAGCGAAGAAGACGACGGACCCGGAACTGGCGAAACTCTTCGCCATGTCCGACCGCAAGCACAAGAACCGGCGCGGCTCGGTCGGGCCGTTGAATCGCGAAGAACTCTACCAGCGTGGAGTTTCTCGACACTAACGTCCTCGTCTATGCGGCGAGCGGCATTCCCGCTGACGCGGCAAAGTCGGGGATCGCCCGCGCACTTGTTTCTCGCCCCGGCTTCGCGATCTCGCTGCAAGTCCTGCAGGAGTTCTACAACGTGGCGCGTCATCCGAAGAAGCTGGCTTTTCTCCATGCCGAAGCGACGGCTTATTGCGACAAATGGCGGCGCTTCACCGTGCTCGAGCCGACGCTCGCGTTGTTCGACGACGCACTCGTATTGGTGGACCGGTTTCAAATCAGCTACTACGACGCCGCGATCCTCGCCGCCGCTCGGAAGCTCAAGTGCAAGGTCGTCCATTCCGAAGATTTGAACGACGGGCAAGACTATCTCGGCGTGCGCGTGAGCAACCCGTTTCGCGGACTTTAACGGGCGATGAAAATCGTCCTCATCTCCCCGAAAGGTCCGCTCTACCGGCATCGCGGCGGGATTTGGAAAAAGTCGCTGCGCTATCAGCCGCTCACGTTGACGACGCTTGCCGCGCTGGTGCCGCCGGAGTTGGACGCGGAGTTGGAGTTGATTGACGAAGGGATCGCGGATGTGCCGCTGGATTTGGAAGCGGATTTGATCGGGATCACGGTCATCACGGGTACGGCGCGACGGGCTTACGAATTGGCGGATCATTTCCGGGCGCGCGGCATCGCGGTGGTGCTCGGCGGGCCGCATGTCACGCTCATCCCGGAGGACGCGGAGCCGCATGCGGATGCTGTGGTGGTCGGCTACGCGGAGGATACGTGGCCGCAGTTGCTGCGCGATTTTGCCGCTGGCGAAATGCGGACGCGCTACCAGCAGGCTCCTGGCCTCGACATCGGCGGGCGACCTTTTCCGCGCCGCGATTTGCTGCCGGCGCGGCACTTCCTCACGAGCAATGTTTTCGAGGCGACGCGCGGCTGCGTGCATTCCTGCGATTTCTGCGTGGTGCCGACGGCGTGGGGGCGGAAGCCATTTCAGAAACCCGTCGCCGAGGTCGTCGCCGACATCCGCCAGCACGGCGCGCGGAAGCTGATCTTCGTGGACCTGAATCTCATCGCCCACCGCGGCTACGCGCTGGAGCTTTTCACCGCGCTCATCCCGCTCCGCGTGCAGTGGTATGGACTCTCGACGACGCTGCTCGCGGACGATCCCGAGCTGCTGGAACTCTGCGGGCGCAGCGGCTGCAAGGGCCTTCTCATGGGGCTCGAATCCATCTCCGCAACGAACCTGCGGCAGAACCACAAAGGCTTCAATTCACCCGCCGACTACGCGGGTGTCGTCGAGCGTCTGCACGCGCACGGTATCGCGCTGCAGGGCTGCTTCGTCTTCGGCCTTGATGACGACAGGCCGGACGTTTTCATGAAGACCGCCGAGTTCGCCGTGGAGGCCGGGATCGATCTCCCGCGCTTCGCCGTGGTCACGCCTTTTCCAAATACGCCGCTCTACAAACGCCTCGAAGCCGAAGGCCGCA
>JAYWEB010000408.1:0-3025 GCA_043779575.1 Chthoniobacter sp.
GGAAATCTGCATGGGCATGGCGCATCGCGGACGGCTGACCGTGATCGCGGAGTTTCTGCGCAAGCCGTTCAAGTTGCTGTTCGCGGAGTTTTCCGAAAACTACCTGCCGAATACGGCGGCGGGCGACGGCGACGTGAAATATCACCTCGGCTATGTGGTCACGCGCAAGCCGAAGACTGGCGGCGAAGTGCTGGTGCGGCTCTCGGCCAACCCGAGCCACCTCGAAGCGGTGAACCCCGTGGTCATGGGCATGACGCGCGCGCGCCAGCGCATCCGCCAGGACACCGAGGAGCGGGCGAAAGTGCTGCCCGTGCTGATTCACGGCGACGCGGCGTTTGCCGGCCAGGGCGTGGTCGCGGAGACGCTGAACATGTCGCAGCTCCAGGGCTACCGGATCGGCGGGACGATCCACCTCATCGTGAACAACCAGATCGGCTTCACCACGCTGCCCGCCGACGCGCGCTCGACGCAGTATTGCACGGACGTGGCGAAGATGATCGAGGCGCCGATTTTCCACGTGAATGGCGACGACCCGCTGGCCGTGCGCTTCGTCTCGGAGCTGGCGCTGGAGTATCGCCAGACCTTCAAGCGCGACGTGGTCATCGACATCTTTTGCTACCGTCGGCACGGGCACAACGAGGCCGACGATCCCGTTTCCACCCAGCCCACGATGTATCGCGACATCGCCACGCACCCGAGCGTGGGCACGCTGCTGAAACAGCGGCTCCTCGACGCGGGCGTGATCAGCGCGGAGGACGCGGCGGCTTTGGAAAAGGAAATGGATGAGCGGCATGAGAAGGCGCTCGCCAGCGTCAAGGCGGCGGAGCAAGACGAGACGCTGAACAGCTTCTCGGAATCGACCGCCGTGCCGCAGCCGGCCTACACGCACGCGCCGGTGGACACCGCGGTGACGAAGGAAAACCTCGCGAAGATCGTGCAGGCGCTGACGACCGTGCCGGAGGGCTTCGCCATTCAGCCGAAGCTGAAAAATTTCCTCCTCGAAAAGCGCGCGAAGGTCTGGGCGAATGGCGACCCCTTCGACTGGTCGTATGCCGAAGCGCTGGCGATGGGCTCGCTGCTCATCGAGGGCGTGCCAGTCAGGCTGAGCGGACAGGACTGCCGGCGCGGGACCTTCAGCCAGCGCAACTCGTATCTCTACGATCAGAAGACGCGCGAGCGCTGGTGCCTGCTCAAGCACATCGCCGCCGGCCAGGCGCGCATCTGCATCTACAACTCGCTGCTCAGCGAAGCGGGCGTGCTCGGTTTCGACTACGGCTACTCGCTGAACTATCCCGACCTGCTCTGCATGTGGGAGGCGCAGTTCGGCGACTTCGCCAATGGCGCGCAGGTCATCATCGACCAGTTCATCGCGTCCGCGGAATCCAAGTGGCAGCGCCCGAGCGGCCTCGTGCTGCTGCTCCCGCACGGCTACGAGGGCCAGGGGCCGGAACATTCGTCGGCGCGGCTGGAGCGTTTCCTCCAGCTTTGCGCCGAGGACAACATCCAAGTCTGCAACCTCACCACGCCCGCGCAGTATTTCCACGTGCTCCGGCGGCAGATGAAGCGCGCTTTCAAAAAGCCGCTCGTCCTGATGACGCCGAAAAGCATGCTGCGCCTCGAAGCCGCGGCGTCCAAGGTCGGGGACTTCACGAATGACCGCTTCCACGAAATCCTCGCCGGCCCGCTTCCCGACAAGCCGGAGAAGGTCAAGCGCGTCATCTTCTCCACCGGCAAGGTCTATTACGACCTCCTGAAATTCCGGGAGGAAAACCAGATCGCCGACGTCGCCTTCATCCGCATCGAGCAGCTCTACCCGCTCGACGAGGAGCAGCTCAAAACGGAGGTCGCCCGCTTTCCCCACGCGCGGACCTTCGTCTGGTGCCAGGAGGAATCGCAGAACATGGGCGCGTGGAGTTTCATCGGCTGGCAGCTCCGCCGCACGCTCGACACCGCCGTCTGGTATGCCGGCCGCGCCGCCAGCGCCAGCCCCGCCGTGGGCTCGCTCGGCAACCACAAGCGCGAGCAAAAGCAGCTCATCCAGGAGGCCTTCACGCTGGGGTGAAAATTCCTTGCCGGAGAGCGCGAGCCGCCCATAGTAGCGCCCTGTTTTTTCCCGGACGGAGATCGGCTCCGCCGGAAACTGCCAGGGTAGCTCAGTGGTAGAGCGGGGGACTCATAAGCCCTAGGTCGGGAGTTCAATCCTCCCCCCTGGTACCCCACGCCGGCAGCGCCGGTTTCGCGTTTACATCTCCCGCGCCCATGCCGGCCGCTCGCGCAGGTGGTAAAGCATCTCGCCGGCTTTGGGGACGAGGAGCACGCCTTCGTCCTCGCGGTGGGCGTAGTCTTCCACGCGGATGCTGGCGGGGTCGCGGTAGCCGAGAGCGATCTCCTCGCAAATCGCGCGCGGGATGCCGGTGGCGAGCGTGACTTGGACGCGGCACTTTTCCACGCCGTCCTCGTAAGTGCCGATGCCGCGGACGTGCGTGCTGTGCGCGAGCGTGCCCCACGGCACGTCTTTGAATCGGTCCCACTGCCGCAGGAAATAATCGCGGCAGTGGTAGCCGATCTGCCGGATGAGGTGCCCGTGGGTGAGGCTGATCTCACGGATGTGCGGCGCGTAGATGATGAGTTCGCCGCCATCGGCCACGACCGGCTCCAGCTTGTACATGCACTTTCCGCCGACCCACAGCTCGTCATACATCTTCGGCGCGCAGGAGAGGACGGTGTGAAAGGGGCGGTCCTTGTATTCGATGTGCAGTTTCTTCGAGAGGTCGGAAGCCTGATCCCATGCGCCCTCCGGGCTGCCAACGAAAAGCCCGGCAAGCTGCGCGTGATCCACGACCATGCACAGGCAGAGCTTCGGCACCGCGACCATCCCGCCCACGCGATCCACGACTTTGCGCACGGGCGTCCACTTGTTGCCGATGATCATCGGGTTCGTGACCACCGCGCCGAGCCAGTGGAAAAAGTTCAGCACCTCGGGGCCGCCGATGCCGGGGAAGAGGTATTTGTTGCCGCCGGAAAA
>JAYWEB010000409.1:0-3023 GCA_043779575.1 Chthoniobacter sp.
CCGCGCCTTATGGCTGAAGGCCCTCAGCGCCGTTGAACTGCGCAACTACGGTTACTGCATTTCGCTCATTCAGGCTGTGTTGAAGGAATTCCCCGGATTTCTCGATGCGCGCCGGATGTTGCGGAAGGCCGAGGTCACTTCCACGAAGGGGAAAAAGAGTTTCCTCTCGGGGCTTTCGACCGCATCGATGAAGGGCGCGAGCGTGGTGAAAAAAGATCCTGTGGCGGCGATGGAGATGGCCGAGAAGACTCTTGAAACGGACCCGTACAGCCCGCAGGGGAACAGTCTTCTCAAGGATGCCGCGAAGGCCGCCGGCTTCCCGGAGATCGCGGCATTCGCGCTGGAGACGATCATCGAGGGAAATCCCAAGGACACCAAGACGATGCACGAACTCGGCGAGCATTACCTGACGATGGGCGAGGCGGACAAGGCGGTGACGATTTACTCGAGGATCGCGGAGATCAATCCGGCCGATCTCACGGCGGTGAAGCGCAGCAAGGACGCGTCGGCGACGGCGTCGATGAAAAGCGGCGGATGGGATCAGGCGTTGAGCTATCGCGATTTGATCAAGGACAAGGACCAGGCGGTGTCGCTCGAACAAAAGGGCCGCGTCGTGAAGAGCGTCGAGATGATCAACGATCAGTTGCACGAACTGTATCCGCAGTGGGAGGAAAATCAGTCGAACGCGGACCTCACGCGGCGCATCGCGAAGCTGTGGGAGGATCGCTTTGAGCAGGACGGCGAGGAGGAGAGCCTGGACGGCGCGATCAGCTACTACGCGCATGCGACTCACTTGACGAGCGGCACCGATCCGGCGGTCGCCCGGCGGCTCAGCGATTTGCAAATGAAGAAGCTCGATGTGCGCATCGGCGTGCTGGAGAAATGGTTCGCCGACGGGGGCGATCAGCACGAGGACGCGGCCACGTATCAGGCCGAACTCGAAACGTTGAAGAGGGAAAAACTGGAGGCGCACCTCGTCGAGGCGAGGAAGCGCGTGGAGCGAAACCCGACCGATCTGCAACTGCGCTTCGAACTCGGCGAAATGCTGCTTTCGCTGGGCCAGTTCAACGAAGCGATCCCCGAGTTGCAGCGCGCGCGGCAGAACCCGAATTCGCGCCTCAAGGCGATGAGCCTGCTCGGCCGGTGCTTCGTCCAAAAAGGCATGCTGGACATGGCTGCCACGCAATTCAAGAGCGCCGCCAGCGAGATGATCGCGATGGACAACGTGAAGAAAGACACGCTTTACGACCTCGGTCTCGTCTATGAAACCATGGGCAAGAAAGAGGAATATCTCCAGTGCATGAAGGACATCATGGAGACGGACTACGGCTACAAGGACGTGGCGAAACGCGTCGAGAAATCCTACGGCCAGTAGGGCTCCGCTTCGCGGGGCAAATTCCAAATTCCAGGAGCCAAATTCCAAATAAATTTCAAAGCGCAAAATCCAAATTTCAAAAGCCTGCTGCGATGTCCGCCTGGATTCCTTGAAATTTTTCCTTCTTTGCCGCCTTGGAATTTACTTGGAATTTGGAATCTGGAACTTGGAGTTTTCCGCTTCGGATTTGGCGTTGCATCGCCCGCGAGGCTCCTCTGGCCTGAACCTCCCCGCCTTTAGCCGCACCCCGGATGTCCTGGTTCACGTTCAATTTCAACGATTTCGCGGTCTCGTTTCTCAGCGTCCTTTTTGAAGGAATTCCGTTTCTCCTGCTCGGCTCGCTCGTCTCCGGCTTGGTCGATGTCTTCGTTCCGGCGGAGAAAATGCAGCGCCTGCTGCCGAAAAATCCCGTCGCCGCCATCTTCACCAGCGGCCTGCTCGGACTCATTTTTCCGATGTGTGAATGCGGGAGCGTCGTCGTCATTCGGCGATTCATCCGCAAAGGGCTGCCCGTCTCGTGTGCCGTCACGTACATGCTCGGCGCGCCCATCGTCAGCCCCATTGTCGCGGTCAGCACGTTCGCCGCTTTTCGCGGGCAGAATCCGCTCCTGATGACGAGCCTCCGCCTCGGCATCGGCTACCTCATCGCCGTCGCCATCGGCTTCGTCGTCCGCCAGATCGCGCTCCCAAAATTGCTCCAGCCCGGGATTTTGAAAGATGCATCGAACCCGCGGCGAACCGGCCTCAACATCGGCTCCGAGCCCGGGGCCGCGGATTTTTCGGAAATCGTCGCCGCATCGAGCTTCGGCCGACGGCTGGTCTTCGCCGTCCAGTCCGCCACCGCGGATTTCCTCGATGTCGCCTTTTTCCTCATTATCGGCACCGCCATCACCAGCGTCTTCAACACCGCTGTCGATCGTTCTATCATCGACCCGCTCGCCACGAACCCGCCGCTCGCCATCCTCGCCATGATGGGACTCGCCGCCGCCATCGCCCTGTGCAGCACCACGGACGCCTTCGTCGCCGCCAGCTTCACCATGTTTCCCTTTGCCGCAAAGCTCGCCTTCCTCCTCTTCGGTCCCGTGTTCGACCTGAAACTTTTCTGGCTCTACGGCCTCGTCTTCCAGCGCCGATGGGTCATCGCGCTCGCCCTCGCGCTATTCGCGGTCATCGGATTCGTCTCGTGGAGAATCGCCGCGCTCTCGCTCTGAGCCGGGGCGATGCCGGTTGGGACCGCAAATAATCGCGGGGGAAACAGACCCCGTCGCCCACGCACGGGTGCCGCGCCGAACGGAATAACCGGCCCCGGTCTTTCGTCGTGCCGGCTCAGCGCTTGCGCACCGTGCGACGCCCCGTTCCGCGGGATGGCGTGCGCACAAACACATTCAAGAAAAGCTCAAAGCGGGACATGTCGAGTTGAGCGCTGGAGGAGGTGGAGGAAGGACGGGATTTCATAATGGAATTACCATAAGCATCGTCGATGCCAACATGCCGCGTGATCGCATCGCGCTCACGACCGCGTCGCAAAAAATTTCCAAACCCCATTGGAAAAATCGCCGCCTCCCATGAGCCGGGTGAAGTGGTGGACCGTGATGGAATCGAACCATCAACCTAGTGATTAAGAGTCACTTGCTCTGCCAATTGAGCT
>JAYWEB010000410.1:0-7475 GCA_043779575.1 Chthoniobacter sp.
GCTTTGACCGCCAGCTCCGCCGGGTTGACGGGTTTCGTCAGAAAATCATTGCCGCCGGCCAGTCCGCCCGCGCCGTTCCAGGTGAGGAAAATGATCGGCGTCTTGCGGTGGGTCGGGTCGGCACGGAGTGCGGCGCAAAGGGCGGGCGCGGTCGGCCCCGCGAGATCGCCATCGAGAATGACCAGGTCGAACTTTTGCCCGCCCGACTCCGCGAGCACCGCGCCGGCATCCGAACAGGAAATGGGGTGAAGCTGCGCCAGTTCGAGGGACATCACCATTTCGGCGAGCATCGTCGTGTCTTCATCCACGGCCAGCACGGTCGGCTGCGGGAGCGATTTCGCGCGCCCGAGCTGGCGCGGTTCCACGAGCCGCGCGAGGAGGTCCAGCGCTTGCGCCACGGTGCGCGTCATCGCCTCGTGCATGGCTCCGGGTTGCGCGAGCAGCTCGTGCAGCAGCGCCTCCACGGAGGCGGAGAGCCGTGCGATCGGGTGGTCCGCCAGGCTGGCCGTGGCGTCCACGAGTTCGGTGGAATGGGTCATCAGCGCCATGCGCGAGAGGTCGTCGTCCGGCACGCCACTCACCCGGTCCAGCGCCGCGCGGAGCGGGGCGAGCAGATCGGCGATGGGCTGAAAAGCCGCGTCCAGCCGCGGGGTCAGCCGTTGCGTCGCGTTCGGGTCGAGCGCCGTGAGAGCGGACGACGGATCACGCGAAGTCAGCGCACCGGGCTTCGGCGCGGGGCGGATCGGGGCGCCGTTCATCGGCGGCACCGCGCGGACCCGCGGCGGCGGCGGCTGTTCGCGCGCCTCGCCCATTTTTTCCAAATGCACCGCCTCCACGGCCCGCCGCAGCCGCTCGCGCTCCCGGTTCGCCGTCGCGAGTTCTTCGGTGAGATTGGCGATTTCCGAGCGCAGCCCGGCGATGGTGTGGCGCAGATCATTGCGCTCGCTGGCCACCGCGCGCAGCGAATCCTGCGCGGCCGCCGACGGCGTGGAATCCGTCCGTCCCGTGACCAGCCGGGCGCTGGCGAGCATGTCCACCCGGCGCTGCTGGGCGGCCAGCTCGGCCCGGAGATCGGCGTTTTCCGCGCGGAGAAAAGCGGTGTCCTTTTCGAGCTGCTCGCGGCTCATCAGCGACTCGTCTGCGCACGCATCCATCGGATCGAAAATGCACTCCACGGTCCCAAACGCGATCCGGCAATCCTGGCGCAAATGGAAGTCCGCCACCGCCGTGCCGTCCACAAAAGTCAGGTTCGTCGATTCCAGATCGTGCAGCCGGTAGTGCCCGTCCTCCGCGATCAGTTCCGCGTGCCGCGCCGAGACCGCCGAATTGGCGATCTGGATCGTATTGTCGGGACCGCGCCCGATGGTGATGCGCTCGCCGGAAAGCTCATGCGTCACCTCCGAGCGGTTGGGCATTTGGATACGGAGCGTAGGCATGGAAATCGGAAAGCAGTGCGCGCGAGCAACCTCTGCGGAGAGCAAGTGCGGTGCCTCTCCTCCCGCCACTTGCGCGGGGGGCGCATTTCCCCCAGAGTCCGCGCCCTTCGCATGCTCGCTGAAATCCAACGCCGCCGCACTTTTGCCATCATCTCCCACCCGGATGCCGGCAAGACGACGCTGACCGAAAAGCTCCTCCTCTACGGCGGCGCGGTGCAGCTCGCCGGCTCCGTCACTTCGCGAAAAAACGCGCGCCAGGCCACCTCCGACTGGATGGAACTCGAACGCCAGCGCGGCATCTCCGTTTCCTCCACCGTCCTGCAATTCGACTACGCCGGCTACCGCATCAACCTCCTCGACACGCCCGGCCACAAAGACTTTTCCGAGGACACCTACCGCGTCCTCACCGCCGTGGATGCCGTCGTCATGGTCATCGACGCCGCCAAAGGCATCGAGCCGCAGACCCGCAAACTTTTCGAGGTCTGCCGCCGCCGCGGCGTCCCCATCTTCACCTTCATGAACAAGTGCGACCGCCCGACGCGCGATCCGCTCGCCCTCCTCGACGAACTCGAGCGCGTCCTCGGCATCGGCGCGTTTCCGGTGAACTGGCCCCTCGGCACCGGCCCGTCATTTCGCGGCGTCTTTGACCGGCAGAAAAAGGAGGTCCACCTTTTCGAGCGCACGCCGCAGGGAGCCTATCGCGCGCCCGTCTCCGTCAGCGGACTCGACGACGCCGAGATCCGCGAAAAGCTCGACGCCGACGATTACGCCCGCGCCCGCGAAGAACTCGAAATGCTCGACATCGCCGGCGTCGATTACGACGAAGCGAAAGTCCATGCCGGCACGCAGACCCCCGTCTTCTTCGGCAGCGCGATGAATAACTTCGGCGTGCAGCTTTTGCTCGACGCTTTCCTCGCCCGGTCACTTCCCCCGCAGCCACGGCGCAACGCCGCCGAAGGCGAAAGGCGAAAGGCGAAAGGCGATGGTGAAAACCCGCGCGCCGCGTCGAATGAGTTGGCGCCATCGCCTTTCGCCCTTCGCCTTTCGCCTTTGCCCGTCGCTTTGGACGGGCCGTTTAGCGGCTTCATTTTCAAAATCCAAGCCAACATGGACCCCCGCCATCGCGACCGCATCGGCTTCCTCCGCATCTGCTCGGGAAAGTTCACGCGCGACATGTTTGTCACCCACCAGCGCACCGGCAAACGCGTCCGCCTTTCCAGCGCGCACAAAGTCTTCGCCCAGGAGCGCGAGACCGTGGACGAAGCCTACGCGGGCGACGTCATCGGCCTCGTCGGGCACAACGAATTCGGCATCGGCGACACCCTCACCGAGGACACCTCCATCCGCTTCGACGAAATCCCCCGCTTCCCGCCCGAGTGCTTCGCCTACCTGCAAAATCCGAATCCGGGGAAATTCAAACAGTTCCGCCAGGGCGTCGAACAGCTCCTCCAGGAAGGCGTCGTCCAGGTCTTCGAGCTGCGCGATGCCGTGCAAAAAGTCCCGCTCCTCGCCGCCGTCGGGCCGCTGCAATTCGAGGTCGTGCAATACCGCCTCGAAGCCGAATACGGCGCCCCGAGCCGGCTCGAAAACGCGAGCTGGGAATGTTTCAAATGGCTCCCCCCCGGCACCATGACCGCCGGCCTCAAATTCCCCACCGGCTGCCGCCTCGCCTACGACAGCACCGGCCAGCCCGGCGTCCTCTTTCCCAGCGCGTGGACGCAAAGATACTTCACCGAGCAAAACGCCGGCCTCCCCCTGCTCGACCTCCCCGACGCGTAAACGCCAAAGCAAAAACGTGACGCTGCGGAGCGCGCGCTGAAGTGACGTTGCAGCGCCGACGCGGCGAAAATCCAAGGCGTCCGGCACGAAGGCCCGGCGGCAACCCGGCGCTCCGATTACCGCACCGTGAACCGGGGGTTCTGCGCGAGGAAGCGAATGGGGTTTTGGAAAACGAGCTGATCGATGGTCTCGCCGGAGTGGCCGCGGCGGCGCATCTCGACGGCGGTCTTCGGCACGGCCAGCGGATCGCTGCGGCCCCAGTCGCACGCGCTGTTCAGCCACACGCGCTGGCCGCCGTACACTTCAAACATGTCGATCGCGCGGGCCGGCGTGGTTTTCGACTCGGGATAAAGCGTGATGCCGGCCCAAAAGCCCGCGTCGAGAACCATCGCGATGGTGTGTTCCTCGACGTGGTCGATGATGACGCGCCCCGGCGTGATGCGGGAGTCGGCTTTGAGCGCATCGAGGATCAGCCGCGTGCCCTTGTGCTTGTCCTCGAGATGCGGCGTATGCACGAGGATGAGCTGCTCGTGCCGCGCCGCGAGGTCGATGTGGCGCTCGAGGATCTGGAGTTCGTTGCGCGTGTTTTTGTTCAGCCCGATTTCGCCGATGCCGAGCACGTTGGGCCGGTCGAGAAACTGCGGGATCAGCGCGATCACCTCCTCGGCCAGCTTGGTGTCTTCGGACTCCTTCGGGTTGATGCAGAGCCAGGTGAAATGAGGCAGCCCAAACTTCGCCGCCCGCTTCGGCTCATAGTCCGTGAGCTGGCAGAAGTAGTCGTAAAAACCCTCCGGCCCGCTCCGGTCGTAGCCCGCCCAAAACGCCGGCTCGCACACCGCCCGGCAGCCGGCGAGGACCATCGCCTCGTAGTCGTCCGTGACGCGGCTGACCATGTGGCCGTGAGGTTCGATGTAGCGCATGGGAAAAATCAATTCGCGGGTTCGGCACCCGGCCAAGCCCCCACCGCGCCCTTGCCGTGCGCTTTCGCCATCGGCTCCACCGTCGGATCGCTGAGCGACATCAGCACATTCTTCGCGCGCTCCGGCTTGCCGCCGTGCAGCTCCGCGAGCGCCTTGCGGAAAGCAGCGAGCCGGAAATCGGGCTCCCCTTCCCCGCGGTCCACGCGGTCGAGAAACGCGGCGATGTCGATGAGCTTCGAGCGCGCGTCCATGAAGTAGAGATCGAGGAGCTGCTGGCGGGTCATGGGGGAAAATAGGTTCGCGGCGGGGCGGCGCAACCTCTGCTGACCAAACAGCCCCGGAGAATCGCTCCGGGGCTGTTCGTCAAATCGGTCGCGTTGCGGCGCGGCTTATTTCTCGTCGGGCGCGAAGTCCTTGTGCCCTTTTTCCTTCTGCTCGCCGAGCTTGGCCAGCGCCTTCTTCACGTCCTCCGCCTTGTCGCCTTTGATCGCGGTTTCGAGTTCGTCGTAGGTCTTGGCGAGGTCAGTCATCTGCGCCTTGTACTTGTCGAGATAGGCCGCCTTCTCCGCCGCCGGCACTTCCTTGGTCTTGGCGGGTTCGAGCTTGGCCGCGGCTTCGACGCACTTCTTGATCGTGGCGATCAGCGCGAGGTTGTCGTCCTTTTTCGCCGCGTCCTCGGCCTGCTTCTTCAGCGTCCGGAGGCTCTTGTTCATGGTCTTCATCTCCTTTTCGAGCGGCGTGGGCTCGTCTTCGGCAAAGGCGGCGGTGCCGCCGAGCGCGAGGGTCAGGAGGAGGGTGGTGAGGTATTTCATTTTCATAGGATGGATGGGTTGTGGGTTGGAATCTGCGAATTTCGGCGGCGCTTGCCAATGCTTTGTTGGCCGCGCCGCACGGTGCATTGACGGCACGACCGCGCGTTTCACTCATTCTTAGCCGAAACCTCTGCGATCTCCGCGCCTCTGCGTCTCTGCGTTGAGAAAAAACCGCTCACTCCGAGCGCAGCGCCGCCACCCCGCTCCCGCGCAGCGCCACCCGCGTCGCCACCCACGCCCAAAAGACGCAGCCCAGCGTCAGCCCCACGAGCAGCACCGCCATCTCCGCATACGGGAATCCGCCCGCCCGTTCCCGCAGCCCCGGCCACACCGCCACCACCGCGCTCGCCGTGCCGATGACCAACCCGCAGACGATCAGCCACCGATGCTCCGCAAAGACCAGCGCCCGCAACTGCCCCTGCCGAAACCCCACCGCCTCCAGCAGCCCAAACTCCCGCCGCCGCTCCAGCACATTGCGCGCGACCACAATCGCCAGTCCCGCGCTCCCCAGCAGCAGCCCCAGCCCGCCGAGCGCCTGGAAAATCGACAGGTAGGTATTCTCCACCGCCTGAAACTCCGCCAGCCGCTGTCCCGCCGGAGTCAGCTCCAGCCCACGATCCGCGAGCTGCCGCGACAGATGCTCCCGCACCGCCGCGACCTTCTCGCGCGGCGCGTCGATGAGGAAAAAACGGTAGCCGCCATTGCCGGGAAACTTTTCGACGAAGTGCTTTTCGGAAATGAGGACGCTGCCTTGCAAAATCGAGCCGGCAACCGTCGCAACGATCCGAATTTTGAATGGCTGCCCGCGCTCGTCCTTGTATTCGAGCATGTCGCCGAGCTTCATCTTCAAAGCCCATTGCAGCGTGTTGGCATCCACCACCGCGGGCACCGCTTCGGCGACGCCGACGTTCGACGTTCGACGTTCTCCCACCGCCTCCCACCCCGCCTGCAATTCCGAAAACCGAAACCGCCCCGTCATTTCTGCCGGCTGAACCCCCAACACCCGCGGCTGCAGCGCCCGGTTGAGATTCAGACAGCTCGCATCATCCCCATCGCGCACCCGCAGCGGCACGATGCTCACGCCTTCCATGATCTTCTCATCCAGCCCGAAAGCCTCGCGCCCTTTCGCCGTATTCAGGTCGTCGTAAATCGGCAGCGCCGATTCGCCGACCAGCGCAAACCCACCCGTCCCCGTATCCCGCCGCGCCGTCTCCCCCGCCGGCCTTTGCCGGAACGCATCCACCGCCACCACCATGAAAACCCCGCTCGCCAGCACCCCGACGATCCCCACGCTCCGCCCCCGCCGCCGCGCCGCATTCCGCACCCCGAGCTGCGCGAGCGACTCCAAATCCGTCCCCACCGCCGCCCGCCGCAGCGCGGTCACGCACAGCAGCAGCCCCGCGATGAGCAGCAACGCCCCCGCGCCAAAAAACGCCTCCGCATTCACCGTCGAAAACGCAATGGCCACCGCCGCGAGCAAGCACAACACTACGAGCGCCTCGCGCCATCGCCCCGAGCGCGCAGCGCCCCAAAAACCCGTCATCCTGAGCGGAGCGGAGCGGAGTCGAAGGACCTCTAACTTTTCGCGGGCGGAGGCGGCGGGAGAAACGGCGCCGCTCTCCCCACCGCCTCCGCCCACGGGATGCGAGAGATCCTTCGACTCCGTTCCGCCCACCTTCGCCCCCGCGGAACTCCGCTCAGGATGACCCGCTTTTTCGCCTTTCGCCTTTCGCCTTTCGCCTTCTTCCCCCTCCCCCGTCAGCAGCTCCCGCGCAGTCCGCCGCAACTGCCGCCGGCTCGCCCACCACATCGCCAGCACCGCGACCGCCACGCCCGACACCACCCCGATCCCCAGCGTCCCCGGCTGCACCGTGAAAACAAAATCCGTCGTCCCCACCGCCCCGCGCCACACCGTCGCCAGCGCCCGCAGCACGAGCTTTGTGTAAAGCACCGCGCCGCATGTGCCGAGCACGCCGCCCGCGATGGCGAGCACCGCGCCTTCCGCGAGAAACAGCCTGCGCACTTGCTTTGCCCGCAGCCCGAGCGCCAGCAGCAGCCCCGCCTCGGCGTTGCGCTGCGCGAGCGAAAACGTGAAGAGCATCCCCGTCAGCACCACCGCCGCCGCGATCAGGAAGAACGAGAAATAAACAAACAGCTCGCCGAAATCCACCGGCGCATCCGTCGCCGCCAGCGCCTGCGCGCGCAGCGGGAGAAACTGGAAACCGAGCTGTTCCGGCGACAGCTTCGCCCGCAGCGAATGCTCAATCTCCGCGCGCTCCGTGCCCGCCGGCCAGCGCATCGACGTCACCGCACCCCAGCGATTCCCCCACATCTCCTGCCCCACCTTCAGATTCACAAACGCCTTCGGCGTGCCCCGATATTGAGTCCAGTACGCCTGATCCTTGTCCCGCATCCGCGTCGCGTCGAAATCGAACCCCGGCTTCCAGTCGCGACAGTTCGCCTTGTCCGACAGCCCCGGAAAATCCGGCATCCACGACGTATTGAGCTGCGGCTCATCCATCGGCAGC
>JAYWEB010000411.1:0-7441 GCA_043779575.1 Chthoniobacter sp.
CTGCAATTCTTCCCCGACGTCATCCGCAACAACCACCTCTTCATCCTGCAGACGCCGCTCTTCCGCGTGCGCAACAAGAAGGTCACGAAGTATTGCTACAGCGAGCAGGAGAAACAGGCCGCCATTGTCGAGTGCGGCGCGAGCCACGAGATCACACGCTTCAAGGGCCTCGGCGAAATCTCCGCCGGCGAGTTCAAGGACTTCATCGGCGAAAACATCCGCCTCGACCCAATCAATCTCCACCACCTCTACAGCTCCGACGAACTGCTCTCATTCTTCATGGGTAAAAACACGATGGAGCGGCAGGAGTTCATCATCGAAAACCTGCGCGTGGAGAAGGATCTGGTGGAAGAGGTGGTGTAGTTCTGCCTACGCAGGTGGAGGTCCCACCACTCGCTCCTCGTCGATCGCGATAACCGTATTCTCTGCGTCGTAGACGACGCCATCTGGCTGGGAAAACCGCCGACCGTCTGCAATCAAGGTTTGGATTGCTTCTTGCACGTCGCCCACGCGCACACCGAGCGTCTGAGCGACTTGTTTGTGAATACCAGGCTTCCAAGGCTGCTTTGGCAGCGCTTGATCGACCGCAGCTACAAACTCTGGCGTTACTCGGTTCGTGGGAAACTTTCCAGTGAACGCAGGCTTGGGTGCGCGCTTCTCTTCAAGAGACTTTAAGTCTTTCAAGCCGAGTTCTTCGGCCGCTTTGCGACACGCTGCTATAATAAATCGTTGTCCTTTACCCCCGCCCACAACGTTCAACTCCTCGGAAGTCACTGCTTGCAATAGGCTCCAAGACCACCTCAGATTTTCTTCGGTCAAGGCCTCGACATTGAATTCACCCAACTCGACGGCGCTAAAGCTGAACTTTCCAAATATTCGGACTACTGCGAGAAAAGCAGTGATTTGTCGCCAACTCTTTAGAAATCTTTCAGTCCCTCCGCCGCCGACAGGCCTAACACTCTCCAGCACTTCATCCGTTTTCTTGAGGATTTGAGCAATCACCGGCCACACGGTCAGTGGAACGGCGTGCGGAAAAATGCGTTCGTATGCCTCTTGGGCGCGCATTACCTTCGACTTTAGCTTTGCTGCAGCAAGAGGCTTCTTGAGCACCAAACTCGTGAAACCGGACGCCAAGTATAGTGGGGATACGATCAATTTGGCCGGGTGCCCTTGGTTTGCGTAAAACTTGGTGCGGCGTTCGTAATACAGTCCGTATCGGAGCATTACATCCTCGATGTCTCTTTGGATCTTATCGGTCGCATGGAGCGAAGTAAGCTCGACCGCAGTTTGATTATTTGTTGCTCTGATAATTGCGTCTCGGATGCCTGGATTAGTTGAAACAACAATTTTAACTAACAGCGACCTTTCGTTTTCATCCTTTCCTCCATCGCCAAAATAACGAGCGATTGATTCCGTTGTCTGCAAGCCATTTACAATCTGCACGCCCTCAAGCTGAATGGACTTTCCTGTCACGGTTGCCGTGTTTGCTAGAATTGTAACGCCGTTATTGAGCCACCAAAAATCTGGAGAATCAGGGTTACTCAGAGTCTCCCGAATATCCTCGTTGACCCTGTTGAGTCCCATGAATGCGCGGACATTCGAATCGAACAAGTATCGCCGGAGCTTCTTATTCTCATCTACGACAAAAGCATAAAAATCTGCCAATCGACAAAGAACGACGTATCGCTCGCCGCGCGTTAGCGCTTCCAGAAATGGCAGTTCGAGTGAAAATGTTCTGACGTTACGATGAATTGCTATCAACTCTGATGCTCCGACAAAATTGAAAGAAGCCTCGCAGTTCCCGAATAGATCCTTGGCAATTCCCACTGCTTGATTTGCGCGAGCTTCGATGGAGGCCCCGATGGCGGCGCCATCACCCCGAGAAGCGTATGCTAAGTGCAAACTAAAGCGATTGAGGCGAGGCGAGAGCTTTCGATACGCCATCTGTAATCGCGCGCGGCACTTAAGCAAGGTCTCGGAATACGAACCCTTCAGTTCAGAATCCGAAATCCCAAGATCAAGAAGTTCTCCAAGGCTGGCCACTAGGTTATCCAAGGGTGCCTGCCGAAAGGTGTCGTGGTGTTTGCAGGTAATTATCCAAACGTCGAGTTCGCACCCACTGCGTGGCCAACTGAAGGTGTCTATATCATTCAGAGGATGGCCGTTCACGATGATGAAAAAGCCATCAATCCCCCCGTCATCCCGACCATCAACAGAGCCCGCTAGAATTTCCTCTTGGGAGAGATCCGAGTCTCGAAGAATTTGTTCAAAGGCAAAATACTCAAAAGCTTCATCTCGCCTGTCACTCGGAAGCAGCTGAGCGACCCGGTCATCGAGAATACCGTCGATTAGAATTGTGTCATTCTTCGCCATACTTTGCCTCTTCTGCGGTTGGGATGTTTTGTGGATATTTCAACGCCGTATTCGCGAGTTCAAGTTCTCCGACCTGATTCTTCTGGCGTGAGTGTCGGAATCAGCAGCCGCCCGAGACGGCGATAGACGCGGAAATCGGAATCGAGCGTCCAGACGCGCGGCTTGTCGTCGAGTTCGGCGAGACGGACGAGGCAGGCGTCGGCGAGCGACATCGGCTGGTCGCGGTAGCGGCGCATGAGCTGGCGCAGCGGGGCGAGTTCGCTCTCGACGGAGAAGGCGATATTGAGCACGCCGCGTTCGATCAACGCCAGCAACGGATCGGTGTCGCAGCCGTGGCGGCGCAGGATGTGCGCGGCTTCGGCGAGCACGGGTTCGCAGGTGAGCAGCGGCGGGCGGAGTGTCGCCATCATCTCGCACGCCCAGCGGTGATGCTGCGCCTGCCGGACGAGGAAGGCGACGAGCGGCCCGGTATCGGCGATGACGACCTCCCTCACTGGCCGAAGTCTTCGAGGTATTTCGGGTTCGTGGCGATGTCGCGCGGCCCCTTGAGGCAGCCCGCCAAATCACCGGCGAGGTCGAGGCAGGATGCCGCGCGTTCCTTGCGGGGCGCGAGCAGCATCTTCTCAACGCACTCGCGAACCACAGCAGACTTGGACGTGCGCCGCCGCTGCGCTTCCGCCGTCAAGCGAGAGTCGAGCGTGTCATGGACTTTCAACGAGATGGTTGTCATGCGCCGAAGGTATTACGCGCACTGCATTGTGGCAATACCGGAGATTGCTGCGAGCGACAGTCGAAATCTCCGCGTATTCGATGGGTGCGCATCCATTTGCCTCGACCACGACGGGATGGCTGTGGAAAAAGCTTGGAACACTTTCTCAATGCCAAAACGTCAGAATAAGCCCACCGGCAAACCATCGAAGAAACCAACTGCTAGCGATCAATCGGAGCTGCCTTTGCAGGCAGCGGCTGTGCCTGCGACTGCATCCGATGCGCCCTCAGCGACGGCGGACGCGCCGGTTTCCACCAATGGCGCTGTGTCGGATACAGCCGTGGATTTGAATGGTGACGCTGCGGCTTCGGCGGAGGCCGTGGCTCCGAGGCGGAAGGAGGGCGAGAAGGTGCAGGATGAGCAGGCTCCGCTGGCGCAGAGTTACCGGGATTGGTTCCTCGACTACGCGAGCTACGTCATCCTCGACCGCGCGGTGCCGCACATTGATGACGGGCTGAAGCCGGTGCAGCGGCGGGTGCTGCACACGCTTTGGGACATGGACGACGGGCGCTTTCACAAGGTCGCGAATGTTGTCGGCGCGACGATGAAGCTGCATCCGCATGGCGATGCGTCCATCGGCGCGGCGCTGGTTTCCATCGGGCAGCGCGGGTGGCTCATCGAGCCGCAGGGGAATTACGGCAACACGCTCACGGGCGACGATGCGGCGGCGCCGCGTTACATCGAGGCGCGGCTCACGGCGTTCGCGAAGGACGTGCTTTTCAACCCGAAGACGACGACGTGGCAGCTCAGCTACGACGGGCGGAATAAGGAGCCGATCACGCTGCCGGCGAAGTTTCCCATCGTGCTGCTCGAAGGCGCGGACGGCATCGCGGTGGGGCTTTCGACGAAAATTCTGCCGCACAATTTCAACGACCTCTGCCGCGCGGCGATCAATCATTTGCAGGGGAAAAACTTCCGCATTCTCCCGGACTTTCACACGGGCGGGACGGCGGACTTTTCGGAATACAATGACGGTGAGCGCGGCGGGAAGGTGAAGGTGCGCGCAACGATCGAGGAGCGGTCGAAGTATCTACTGGCGGTGACGGAGCTGCCTTACAGCGTGACGACGACTTCGCTGATCGACTCGGTCCTGGCGGCGAACGCGAAGGGTAAGATCAAGATCAAGCATGTGGATGACAACACGGCCGACAAGGTGGAGATCCTGATCCATCTGCCCGCGGGGGCGGAGCCGAAGAAGGTGATTCAGCAGCTCTACGTCTTCACGAGTTGTCAGGTGCAGTTGAATCCCGCAGCGTGCGTCATCGTGCGCAATCCCGAGACTGGCGACGACAAACCGCATTTCCTCGGCGTGCGCGACATCCTCAAGACCAGCGCCGAGGCGACGAAGGCGCTGCTGAAACGCGAACTCGAAATCAAGCTCGGCGAACTCGAGCAGCAGTGGCATTGGGATTCGCTGGAGCGCATTTTCATCGAGGAGCGCATCTACCGGAACATCGAGAAATCGAAGACGTGGGAAAGCGTGCTCACGGAAATCCGCACGGGGCTGAAGCCGTTCCTCAAGCAGCTCCGCCGCGAGGTGACCGAGGAGGACATCGTGCGCCTCACCGAGATCCGCATCAAACGCATCTCGGCCTACAACCGTTTCCAGGCCGACGAGGCGATGAAGAAAATTGAGGAGGGCATGAAGGAGACCAAGGCGAACCTCAAGAATCTCACCGGCTACGCCGTCGCGTGGTTCGAGATGCTCCAGCAAAAATACGGCAAGGGCATCAAGCGCCGCACGAGCTACGACGAGATCGCCCAGATTGATGCGAGTGCAGTCGTCTCGGCGAACCAGCGGCTCTACGTGAACCGCATGGACGGCTTCATCGGGCTGAACTGGCGGCAGCACGAATTCATCACCGAGTGTACGATCCTCGACAGCGTGCTCACGATCATGAAGGACGGCTCGCTGAAGGTCGCGAAAGTCGCCGACAAGATTTTCATGGGCCGCGAAATCCTCCACATCGCCATCTGGCCGAAGGACGGCGACGCGAATTTCTACACGATGGTCTATCAGGACGGCGAAAGCGGAAAGGCATTCGCGAAGAAATTCCAAATCGGCGGCCTCTCCCGCGACAAGCTCTACCCGGTCGTGAAGTCCGAGAACTCCCGCATCATCTACCTGCACATCGCCGCCACGGAAAAAGCGATGCCCAAGACGCTCCACGTCTCGCTGGATGGCCGCAGCGGCGCGCGCGTGCGTGAGCTGGATTTTGATCTAACAGCGCTGCCAGTCAGCGCCCGTAGCGCAAAGGGCGTCACCGTCACGAAATGGACGGTGAAGGACGTGAAGGCCCGCTAGTGGCCGCTGGAAATCTCCAATCTCCACACACCTGAAACGCTTCAGATTCCGGAGTGAATGGAGCGGAGAGGGGGGGATTCGAACCCCCGATACCCTTGCGAGTATGCCGCTTTAGCAAAGCGGTGCTTTCGGCCACTCAGCCACCTCTCCGGTGGGCTCGCGACTATCGAGAATCTGCGAGCGGCAGACTTCTTCGCGTGGTTCGCCCGATGCGGCAAGCAAATTTCCGCGATCAGCTACCTCGGCGCGACCAACCGCACGGGACTGCCCTTGTAGTCGGCGGTCGCGGAGGTCAGGCCGCGGGCGAGGCAGTCGGGGCAAAGGCGGGTGTCGGCGTTGGCGCGCTCGGTTTCCTCGGCGAGGAGGAAGAGGACGTGACACGGATCGTGCAGGCAGTTGACGAAGCGGTTCGTGGCCTGGCCGGTGTGCGCGCAGCGGCCGAGCGGCACCAGGGCTGCATCCACGCGCACGGTCATGCGCTGGTCGAAGACGAAACACTCGCCCAGCCAGTGCTCGTTCCCGAACTGCTCCTGATAGGTGACGATCCCGCCGTGCAGTTGGAAGACGTTCGCGAAGCCTTGGCTGCGCAGGAGCGCGGACGCTTTCTCGCAGCGGATTCCGCCGGTGCAATACATCAAAACCTTCCGGTCCTTCAGCGCGGCGAGCTGCTCCACGTAGGCGGGCAGTTCGCGGAAATGCCCGATGTCGCAGGCGATGGCGTTGGCGAATTTCCCGGCGGTGGATTCGTAGCGGTTGCGCACGTCGAGCACGACCACGTCGGGGTCTTCCTCCAGCGTCCGTTTCCACTCGGCGGGGCTGAGGTGGTTGTGCAAATCGGGCGCGAGCGGGCCCGCGCCGAGCGTCACGATCTCGGGGCGGACCTTGATCACGAGCCTGGGGAAAGTGGTCGCGTCCCCGTCGCTGAACTTCATCTCGATGTCGGCAAATCTTTCGTCCGCGCGCAGCGCCGCGATGTAGTCATCCACGGCGGCGCGCGGGCCGGCGAGCGTGCCGTTGATCCCCTCGCCCGCGATCAGGATGCGCCCTTTCAAACCCAGCGCCGAGCACAGCTCCCGCTGCGCCGCGGCGAAACTCTCCGGTTCGGCGAGCGCCACGTATTTGTAGAAAAGGATGACCGGCCAGGTCGCACGCTCGGCGCCGTCCACGTCAGTCGTTGCGCTCGAAGCGCATGCGGAAGCAGGGGTCGCAGATCGGGTGCTGGTGCTGGTCGGCCAGCCCTTTGCCGCAGCGGCGGCAGCGGCGGACGCTCTTTCGCTTGAGGGAGTTTGAGATGAATTGGTTCGTGTCCGCGCTGACCGCCAGCGCTTCCTCGATGTCGGGGAACAGGTCGGGCATGCGGTGGTGCATCCAGCGATACGCGGCGAGCAGGCGCACGCGGCCTTCCGCGCCCTGGAGCTGCACGGCGGAAGTGGTGCCGCCCTCTGCGGTGAATTTCTGCCCGCGCGGCATCGGCGACGGCACTTCCTCGGCGACCGCGGCGACCCATTGCCGCCACGTCCGCATGTGATCGCCGCTGCGCGTGTCCACGGGGCAGGCGCAGAGCGCAAACTGCGTGGGCAGCGGCAGGCTGAAGTCGCCGATCTGGCTCGCGAGGTCGCGCATCGAGGAGACGTCGGCCTTGCTGAAAAGATCGGTGTCGCCGGGCAGCGCGGCGAAGCAGTCGAGGAGCGAGGGCAGGTCGTTGCGCCCGGTTTCCTGCGCGAGATAATCGAGCATCTTCATGTGCGGCGCGATCGGCGCGATGGTCGGGAGCGGCTCGGCCTCGGCGGCCATGGCGGCGCGGATGTGGGCGAGGTCGCGCTTGTTCAGCGCGGTGACCGTGCCGGTTTCGTGCATGCCGTAGCGGCCGGCGCGGCCGGCGATCTGGCGGATCGAGGAATCGCTGAGCGTGATTTCCTTTTCGCCGTCCCATTTCGTGAGCGTGGTGAAGACGATCGTTTTCACGGGGAGGTTGAGGCCCATGCCGATGGCGT
>JAYWEB010000412.1:0-7436 GCA_043779575.1 Chthoniobacter sp.
CTCGTCGAGGTCACCTGCCACCGCCACCCGGAGGCCATCGCGATTGAAAAAATCGCCGACGACACCGAGCAGCGCGTCATCAACCGCGACGCCTTTTCCAACCGCCCGCCCCTCCTCGCCATCGAAATCCAGGACAGCGGCCCCGGCATTCCGCCGGAAATCCTCCGCCGCATGTTTGAGGAACGCTTTACCACCAAGCCGCCCGAACACGGCACCGGACTCGGCCTTTCCATCGTCAAGCGCCTCCTCCGCGAGGCCGAGGGCGCGCTGATCATCCAGACGAAACTCGGCGTCGGGTCGAAGTTCACGGTTTGTCTGCAAACCGTCCCTTAACAGGCTGTTAAAAGCCGGTCAATTTCCCTGGTTCGTCAGCGGGTGCATCTGGCGGCGAATGGAGCGCGACTTGGCCAGCGGAATCAACGCCAGGACTTGGAGAGCCATCCCTTGTAACGCCGGCTTCGTCATGCCGGCGGACCGATCCAGATTGCCTCCGATGACGTAAAACATCGTGCCAGAGAACGCCACAATCGAGACGACGAGGATCGCGCCTAGCGCATAGCGCGTCCACGAGATGCGTCGCCACATCCCGATCAGCAGCAGCTTCGAGCACAGCCCGGTCAGGATGACCACACCCGCCAGAGGCGGAAAGGGATTGAAGTCGAAGTAGCTGAACTTCAGCAGCAAATAGTCGGCACCGCCCGTCAGGAGAAAGAGGATGAAGATCCAAATCCGCGCGCGGAGTTTCCAATTTGGTGAGGCAACGGAGTTGGACATGTTTTTTCTTGGTAAATCATCCTGCCGCCCCCCAGTAGCGTCGGCAATTCCTGAATTCCATATTCCCAAAATTCCGCACGCGCGCCTCCGCCCCACGCCCGGCCATTGACAAATCGCCGCCGTCGAGTGTGATGCTCCCGTTCGTCTTCGGACACGCCCTTCGACCCTGATGACCCGCGCACTTTCCAACTGGCTCCTCGCTCTCCTGCTCATCCTCGCCCCCGGTTCGCGAGCCTGCGCCGAGGAGATCAAGCCGCCCTTCAACCTCCGCTGGGGCGAGACCGCCGACCGGCTGGAGCGGCTGCTCAAGGGAGCCAAAGCCACCATCGTCGCGCGGCGCACCATCGAGGGCCGGGAAGCGTGGGATGTCGAGGGGCTCGTGCAGGCCGGGCTGAAACGGACCGTCTTTTACTTCACCGGCGGCGAACTCGTGGAGGTCGAGTTGCAGTATCAGAAAGACGATTGGGACGAGGCCAAATACGACGGCTTCATGGGCGACATCCGGCGGCGCCTCGAGCAGCGCTACGGCCAGGGCCAACTCGTCGCGCGGAAAAAAGAGCCGAGCGGCGACGTCATGCAAACGCTCGTCGGCTGGAAGTGGAACCAGAACAACACCGCCATCGAGCTGGTCTATTTCTCCGCCCAAAGCCCCTCCCAGGTCTTCCGCACCCTCAGCGTCCACTACAAGGCGTTCTGAGCTGCGCCGGTGAGCAGCCTGTCGAAAATGGATGCCGTCGCTCCGAGCGCCATGCGATAGCCGCGCAGCGCCTCCATGTCGCCTTCGGCGAATTCTCCCTCCATCATCCCATGCTCGGCCCATTCCACGAGTTGGGCCTGCGTGATCTCGTGGTGAAGATACGCGGCGATCTGGCGGGCAGCGGTCTGCTTCCTGATGGACATGGCTGGGAGGTCACAGTTTTCGATGGCCTTTATCCACCCGGTATTTCCCGTGGATTTCCACGAGGCGGTTTTACTCGTTGTAGATTTCCTGCCAAAAGCGGAGCGTCGTTTCGCTGGCGTCCACTTCCTTGAAGTAGCGGGCGATCCAGCCCTGCCGGCCCGCGACGTCCAGTCGGTAGCGGCGACCGCCGCCGGGCAAGTTCGTCCCAAGCACCGAACTTCGCTTCATTCTGCGCGCGCGTGCTCATGCGGAAGCGCCTTGAGTGAGGGCGGTTCCTTCCGGCATCAGGCCAGTGAGGCGAAAAACGTGGGGGCCGGTCCCGGCGGGCGTGCTCATGGGCGGCAGGATGCCCAGCCCACACCCGGGCGGCAACGGAGGAATCCGCGCCGCCGTTTCATCCTTCATCCTTGATCTTTTCCAAATGCCCCGGCACGGGCGAGAAGGCGTGGGTGACGAATGAACTTCCCTCGGCCCGACCCCGGCGGTGCCTTAGAGGGCGTCTAAAAAATCAAATTGCGAGTCATCCTGAGCGGAGTTCCGTGCGAGCGAAGGCGGGACGGAACGCAGTCGAAGGATCCCGTGCAATAACGGGCGACGTCGCTGGCAACTCCACGGGGTCCTTCGACTCCGCTACGCCCGCCTTTCCGCCTCCGCTCCGCTCAGGATGACTCGCAATTTGATTTTTTAGACGCCCTCTTAGGCATCCCGGCTGGTGGCTGCTCGCGCTCACGCTCGCGGCGGGTTGTGCCTGGCTGGGGTGGCGCGAATACGACTTCCGCTGTGCGGTGCGGGAGGCGGAGGCAGCGGGGTTCAAGTGGCAAGTCCGGACGCAGTTCGATGCCATCCGCGAGGATTGAGCGGCGGCGTTTCGCGCGCCATGCGTGGCCCGCGCCGCAGGCCCAACTTTTCAGCGTGACGCTGGCGCGCGTGGTTTGGGCATGGCGCGCGGAGCGACGCCATCCACCCGCGCCTCACCGCCGCGACCAGCCACCCGCCCGCCTATTCCACCACCACGACCGGCTTCCCGAGCACGTCCATTTTCGGCGTGATGCCGAGGCCGGGCGCGGTGCTGGCGGACATGAAGCCGTTCACCCGCTGCGGTGCGCCGTCGGCGGTAGAGACGGTGACGTAGCTGTTGAAGTCCGTGCTCGTGAAGCGGAACTCCTCGGGCGTGCTCTGCGCGAGGTGCGCGATGGCCGCGGTGGTGATGTCCCCTCCCCACGAGTCCTCCAGCGTCATGCCGATGCCCATGCTCACGCACAGGTCGCGCGCCTGCTTGATCTTCGTCAGGCCACCGAGCTTGCTGATTTTCAAATTCACGAGGTCCATCGCGAGGTCGCCTTTCGCGCGGATGAGCATGTCGAGGTTGTCGATGTTTTCATCGAGCACAAAGGGGTGATCCGTCTGCCGCCGCACGGCGAGGCACTCCTCATACGTCAGGCACGGCTGCTCGATATAGACATCCACATCGCGCACCGCGCGCACCACGCGCACGGCCTCGTGCTGCACCCAGCCGGTGTTCGCATCGGCCACGAGGCGGTCGCCGGGCTGGAGTTCGGCGGCGACGGCGTGGATGCGCTCGATGTCCGTGTCCGGCACGCCGCCGACTTTGAGTTGAAAGCGCGTGTAACCCTCCGCGCGATACCCCGCGACCTTGGCGGCCATTTCCGCCGGCGATTCCTGCGAGATGGCGCGGTACAGCCGCACGCTCTCGCCGTAGCGACCGCCCATGAGCACGCACACCGGCAGCCCCGTGGCCTGGCCGAGGATGTCCCAGCACGCGATGTCGATCCCGCTTTTCACGTAAGGATGCCCCTTCAGCGCCGCGTCCATGCGGTGATTGAGCTTCACGAGTTCGCGCGGATCGCAGCCCAGGAGATGCGGCCCCAGTTCGCGCAAGCCGGCGCGCACGCCCTCCGCATACGCGGGCAGGTAAAACGGCCCGAGCGGGCAGACCTCGCCGTGGCCGATGATGCCGGCATCCGTTTCGATCCGCACGATGGTGCTGTCGAAGACGTTGACGGATTTGCCGCCGGACCATTTGTAGGTGGTCTCGTGCAGCGGGAGTTCGACGCGGTAGGCGAGGATGCGGGTGATTTTCATGGAAAGGAGAGTGCGGGTGAGGTTGCGGAAAAGTCGGCGACCGTAGCAGAGCCCCGCGCGGTTGGCTAGCGACTCCCCTGCCCTTTTCCGGTTTTCACCCGCTCGGGATCGGCCCCGGCTTTCCCGCCCCGTGCGGACGGCGATTTTTCCCCTCCCCATTTCCTCTCCACGCTTCACCTTTCCGCCCATGAAACACCTGCTCCTCCGCCTCCTCCCGCTCCTCGCGCTCGCCTGCACCCTGCGCGCCGCCGATGCGCCGCCCCTCGCCGCCGTCCGGGCCGCCGACGACGAACGCGTCGCCGCGCTGCTCGCCGCCGACCGTCCGCGCCTCGCCGCCGTGCTCGCCGACGACCTCCGCTACGCGCACTCCAATGGCCTCGTGGACACCAAAGCGTCGCTCATCGACGCGCTCACCACGGGCCGCACGAAATACGTCACCTGGGACTACACCGAGCGAAACTTCACCTTTCCCGCGCCCGGCATCGCGCTGATGACCGGCCGGACGCGCATCACCGTCGCCAAAGCGGAAAGCACCACCGCGATGACGCTCAATTTCCTCGGCGTCTGGCGCGAGGAAAAGGGGCAGTGGCGCTTCCTCGCCTGGCAGTCCTGCCGACCGCCCGAGCCCGCCCCGGCAGCGCCGTAGCTTCGGCAGCGGCGGGGGAAAAAGGGAAAGCCGCGCAGTTGATGGACCGCGCGGTTTTCCAAACCACCAAGTTTCGATCGAACGACCCCGGCGCGATCCGGCGGACGCCCACCCTTTCCCACCGCCACAGGCGAGAAAATCCTCCCCCACCGGAAGGGATGCTGTACCGTGCGCGGCTCTTATGAAATCGCGACGTTGCTTTTCTCTCCTCTGCGCAAGCTGGCTGACTCTGGGCGTGGCGGTGCCGGTGGAGGCCGCCCCGGAACAGCCGGCGAAGCCCAAGCCCATCGCGGAGGGAGCAATAGCCACGAATCCCTTCGCCAGCGCCGTGGCCGTGGGTCCGGGCCGGATGCAGAAAAGGGGCGCGGTGCAGGTGGAACTCGTGACGGATGCGGCGCACGCGGAGGCGGGGAAGCCGTTCCTCGCCGGGGTGCATTTCCGCATCGAAAACGAGTGGTATATCTACTGGCAGTTCGTGGGCGACATCGGGCTGCCGACGAGCGTGGAGTGGGAGCTGCCGCCGGGGTTCAAAGCGGAGCCGCTGCGGTGGCCGGTGCCGCGCGCCCACGAGGCGGCGGGCGATTTCCTGAACTACGTCTATGAGGACGAGGTCGTGCTTTTTGCCGAGATCACCCCGCCCGCCGCGCTGCCCGCGGGGCCGCTGGCGATCAAGGCCAAGGTGGGCTGGCAGATGTGCAACGCTGAGAAGTGCGTGCCGGCGGAGGCGGTGCTGGAGCTGCCGCTGCAGGCCAGCGAGGTGCGGGTGCCGGATGGGGCGCTCTTGGCGAAATGGCAAGCGCTGGTGCCGCGCGAAACCGGCCCGCCCTTCCGGGTGCTGTGGGACCGCGCCAGGGCGGACTCGTTCGCGCTGCGCGTGGAAGGTCTGAGCCGGGGGGACAAGGTGGAGTTTTTCCCGCTGCCCCCGCCGGACGTGCAGCCGGATCATCCGACGATCGGCCCGGCGGCGGCGAACGGCGCGCAAACCATCACCTTCCCCATCTCGAAAGGCGGCGCTCCGAATCTGCCGTGGCGCGGCGTGGTGGCGGTGCAAAAGGAGGGCGGGGCGCGCGAGGGCTGGCTGGTCGCGGCCCAGGACGGGCCGGCGGAAAAGCCGGCCGCGCCCAGTTTTGGCGGATTGATTCTGAAATTGCTCGGGGCGTTTCTCGGCGGGCTGATCATGAATGTGATGCCCTGCGTGCTGCCGGTCATCGCGCTGAAAATTTTCGGCTTCGTGGATCAGGCGGGCGAGGATCCGCGGCGGGTCTTCCGGCTCGGGCTGGCGTTCACCGCGGGGGTGTTTGCGTTTTTTCTCGGGCTGGCGCTCGCGGTCGTGCGGCTGAAGACGGCCTTCAACTGGGGCTACCAATTTCAAAATCCCTATCTGCTCGCTGGACTGATCGCGCTGGTCTTTGTCTTCGCGCTGAACCTGCTCGGCGTTTTCGAGATCGCGCTCGGCGGCGGGGCGGCCACGAAGCTGAACGAACTCTCGGGCCGCGACGGTTACAGCGGGGCGTTTCTGCACGGCCTTTTCACCACGCTGCTCGGGACCTCCTGCACCGCGCCGTTTCTCGCCGGCAGCCTGAGCTTTGCGACCACGCAATCCGGGCCGGTGATCTTCGCGCTCTTCCTCGCCATCGCCGCCGGGATGAGCCTCCCCTATTTCCTCCTCACCGCGCGCCCCGCGTGGCTGCGCTACGTGCCCAGGCCCGGCGCGTGGATGGAGCGCATGAAGCAAGGCATGGGCTTTGTGATGCTCGCGGTGGCGGTGTGGCTTTTCACGGTTTTCGCGCTGCGCGGCGCGGGGGCGATGACGGGGATGAGCTGGTTTCTGCTCGCGCTCGGGCTGGCCTGCTGGCTCTTCGGCACGGTCCGCGAATCGGTCGTCGCCCGCGTGGCCATCGCGCTCCTGCCGGTGGGTGGCTACTTCTTTTTCCTCCACGGGAAACTCGACGCCAAACCCGCGGGCGGTGCCGCCGGGCAAACGCACCTGACCGGGAGCATCGCGTGGGTGGACTACACCGAGGAGCGGCTCGCCGAGGCGCGCAAAGCGGGCCGCCCGGTATTCGTGGATTTCACCGCCGAGTGGTGCATCAACTGCAAAGCCTACGAGCGACTGGTGCTCTCCACGGAGGCGGTCGGGGCAAAGTTTCGCGAGAAAAACGTGCTGGCCCTGCGCGCGGACTGGACGAACACCGAGGACCCCGTGGTGACGAAGGCGCTAAAGAGTTTCGGGCGCGTGGGCGTGCCGCTCTACGTGCTGTATCGTCCCGGCGAAACCGACCCCGTGGTGCTCGACGCGATCACCTCCGGCGCGGTGCTCGCGGAATTGGACAAGGCCAAAAAGTGACGCGCGCGCGAAACTCGGAGGAATAAATCCCGCGCATCCACCGTCCCAACCCCGCCGCAGAAACCTGCGATCACTTTTTGCCGGCTCCTCTCCGAAAGTCTCGGAGGCGGGAGCGGGCAGGAAACCAGCAACAAACCAAAACAAAACAAGCCAATGAAACGTCCATCCACCACCAAAGCGCTGCTCGCCGGCGCCGCCCTCGCCGGAATCCTCTCCGGCGGCCTCGTTGCCAAAGCCACCGCCGCCACCGCGCCGCAGCCCGGCAAAACCGTCAGCCTCGCCGGCGTCCTCGCCGACGCGGAGAAACCCGACGCCGACCACGGCTGCGCGGGCAAGAACACCTGCAAAGGCAAGGGCGGCTGCAAGTCCGGCGACAACGGCTGCGGCGGGAAAAACTCCTGCAAAGGCAAAGGCGGCTGCGCCATCAAGGACGGCAAGCCCGTCCATCCGGCGAAGTAAGCCCACGCAGTGAAATTCCGGGGCTCCGGCCATTCGTGGCCGGAGCCCTCATTTTCGTAATCCTGATTCCTGATCTTGCTCCTGCTCCTGATCTTCAGCGCGACACTGCGGGAAAGCGCGGAAGATCAAGATTAGGATCAGGAGCAAGATCACGAACCGCCGCCCAGCCCCCTCAATGCCTGCCAACCGCTTCAACGCCCACACCG